>CAJXWA010000151.1 GCA_913062525.1 uncultured Alphaproteobacteria bacterium
CTACTCGTGTTTTGGAATGTTGCAGTGAACAGAGTTCCGCTTTATCTGACAAACTCGAAAACATCGACAAAACTGGTATCCCTCCTACCAAAACAAAAGGGACTTATGGTTGCTGATTTGGGGAGCGGTCTTGCGGGAACACTGCGAGAAATGGCTGAACAACGGCCAGATCAGCAATTTTTTGGTTTTGAGACCGCACCTTTACCGTTCCTATTTTCTTGGCTGCTTATCCAGTTTTCTGGCAGCAAAAATGTTTCCGTTCGCTTTAAAAGTTTTTGGTCTGTGGATTTGGCGGAATTTGACGTTCTCTATTGTTTTTTATCGCCTGTACCTATGGAGAAACTTCATGCTAAGGCCATGTCAGAGCTAAAAGAGGGCAGCCTATTCATTAGCAATAGCTTTACCGTTCCCAACCATAAACCTGATCGCACAGTAACAGTTAAGGATGGCCGCAAAACAAAATTACTAGTCTGGAAAAGCTGATTATTTCAGATTTTTAGGAAGAACCGGAGTTTCTCGAAGCAGAATGATGCTTATTCGTCGGTTGCCGGGGTTTGATGGATCATCCGCAATCATTGGATCTATATCGGATTTTCCTGAAACCCGTTCAACCCGTTCAGGATCAAGACCGACTTCTTCCAGTGCACGCCGACTTGCATTAGCGCGGTCAGAAGACAATTCCCAGTTGCCATATTTAGCTCCTGAAAAACCAGAGCTATCCGTATGTCCACTAATGGACAAATTATTGGGCAAGTGATCGATGGCTTTTACGATTTTTGCCAATAGTTTTTTGACGTGTGGTTTAATGGTAGTACTGCCCGCTGCAAACATGCTTTCATCATATTGGTCTACAATTTGAATGCGCAAACCTTCCGGCACCATATCGATAATGATGTTATCAGCGAGACCTTGTAGCTCCGTATCTTCCGCAAGAGCCTGACGAATTTGATCCTTGGCATCTTCAAAACTGGCTTCTTCTAATGCGGCAAGGCGTTCAAGGAATTCCGCCTCGTCAATTTCGCTTTTGCCCTCGCCATCTGCATCATCTTTTGAGCCTTCTTCTGGCGGAGAGATGCTGGAAACCACGGAAGGCGTTCCTGTATTAGAGGTCATTGCCCCTTCAGTTTGCATACTGGTTCCGCCCATAACACCGCCCGACCCAGACTCGCTGGTACTGGCAACAGTTGGCGCGAAATAATCGGAAATACCCTGTTTTTGAACAGAGTCCGTCACGTTGAGCAACCATAACAGTAAGAAAAAAGCCATCATAGCTGTTACGAAGTCGGCGTAGGCAACCTTCCATGCGCCACCATGGTGACCATGCCCAGCCTTCTTGACCTTCTTAACAATTATGGGTGCAATTTCGTCAGCCATTTTAAACGCAAACTTTCAGAGTAATAATATTAAACAGTTGGTGCGTTGTTACACGCTTCTTCTAACTCTGCAAACGTGGGTCGTTCGTGGGTGTAGAGAATTTTCCTGGCAAATTCGACGGATACTGCAGGCGCATAACCTTGTAAGTGGGCAAGAAGGCCTTGCTTCATGCATTCATAGTATTTTCCGTCAGCATTGAAATAGGCCTCAAGGTTAGTTCCCATGGGAGAGAACAAGCCATAGGCCACAAGAATACCAAAAAAAGTACCAACAAGAGCTGCGCCGATAAGGCCGCCCAGGACTTCAGGTGGCTCTGAAATAGAGCCCATGGTCACAATCACACCCAAAACCGCAGCAACAATACCAAATGCGGGAAGGGCTTCACCCAATTGGGTGACAGCGCTAGACATAGCGTGATGCTCGTTATGATGAGTTTCCATATCCTGATCCATCAAGTTTTCAACTTCATGTGGATTTTCAGTACCCATGGTCATGAGACGCAGGTAGTCACACATAAAATCCATCGCATGATGGTTTTTAGTAAATGTCGGGAAATTTTGGAACAGGGCACTGTCTTTTGGATTTTCAATGTGTGGCTCCAACGCAATCATGCCTTTGGTTTTCGCTAGTTTGAAAATCGCATACATAAGTGTAAGAAGCTCAGAGTAGGTTTTCTTGTCGTACGGCACGCCTTTAATCAAGGCACCAAGGTTGCCCAAGGTTCCTTTAATCACCCATGTTGGGTTGCCTTGCAAAAAGGCACCAACACCTGCGCCGAGAATAATGACAAACTCAAGCGGTTGCCACAAAACTCTAAAATCACCATGCGGAGCATACCCACCCGCAACGGCACCAAACGTAATAACAACACCCAAAATCCATATCATTTTGTCTTGTAGTCCTTGATTTTATAGAAGGATCAATCAGTTGGGGGGAGTTTGGCCCGAATTTGGTTAATAAACTGTGAGCAATTTGTCGAAGTTTTTAGGAAAGTAGCGTTTTAGAAGGGATTAATAGGGTTTATTTGATTTAGTGGATGGCGAGATTAAATGAAAATTAGAACATACATTTCATAGAAACATTAAAAAAAGAGTGATTTTGATATTGAGCTATGGGAAAGTCCTTTTAACTGCTCGAAACTGGCATGAGCCAGATACGAATTAATTACAGATTAGAAAATTTAGAATAGACATGACTTTTGATGCCAGAGAATTTCGGGATGCGCTAGGGTGTTTTGCAACCGGTGTTAGCGTGATTACTTCATACAATCAGCAGAACGAACCCATGGGGGTTACTGTTAATTCTTTCAGCTCGGTCTCCATTGATCCTCCGCTTATCCTTTTTAGCCTTGCACATAACGGCAATCATTGTCAGGAGTTTAAGGTTTCAGGTAAGTTTTCGGTCAATGTCTTAAGCACAAAACAAAAAGAGCTCTGTGACCGATTTGCAACGCCGCTTGAAGACCGCTTTAACGGCGTCGATTATGAATTGGGCGAAAACGGAACGCCAATTTTCGAAGAAAGCCTTTCCGTCATTGAATGTGAAAATTTCGCCCTGCAAGAAGCGGGGGACCATCTCGTATTCATCTGCCGGGTGACGAATGTTCATTCAAAAACCGAAGAAAAACCGCTTTTGTTCTACAAAGGCGGCTTTCCAACACTTAGTTAAGAGGCAACAGCGTTAGGACTCCAAGTGCATTCTTTCGGTATTCCTCCGGATTTGTCGTCATCTTCCTATATTTCATTCCGGCCCAATCAACAGCCATGTCATCATAAAGCGGTGACATGATATTTCCTGATTGGCCGGTCGAGTGAATAAAAAGCGAATTGTCCAGATCCGAAAAATCGTAGATGGCCCTGAGTGAGGCAGCATGGCTGTTTGCAAAAGGCTGTTCGTCATCTTTCAAACGGTTACGGCCCACATTAACCGTATAGGTTCCGCCCATGGATGGAACTTTAATGTCAAACAAATGATTAAGACCGGCAACCCTGCTAAACGGGATATGATCACTGTGGGCGAAATGGGCTTCTCCCCAATTCCAATCCCGTATCTCGTCGCCATAGCGGGCTTCCAAATCATCAAGGGCTGCGGTTAGGGAGCTTTGAAGGATTGTTTCGCAGGTCTCAACCAAATCCGTATTTATGTTGTCGCACCACACACCTTGTTTATCAGTGTTTAATAGAACGTTTTTTAGAAAAATTGGGCGCTGTTTCCAGTAGCTTTCAAAGACATCGCCCAGCTCATCAGCATATACGGCTCGGTTAAGCTCTCGCACCCATCCGTTGAAGATTAGCGGAGCTGCACCAGATTTGGTCATTTTTCCATCCCAAATTGAAAGCTCAGTGAGGGCTTCGCGGGCACGCTCATTCGATGGTTTAGTCGTGAGCATAATGCCAAGGAATTCATCAGCCATGCCGGATTTAACGTCAGATTGAAGGTCGATGAATGTTTGCATGCTGTGCTTTTCTTCTTGTTCTAGCCGCTCCTTAATGCGGTTTGCCCGGTAGGGAAGTGTCCAGTCAGAAGAAATGAAGTGAGGATAATCATCGGGAATGATTTTCTCGTTCGCCGTATAATGTTGATCTGAGTTTGGGTTGTAAGCTTGAGGCAGCTCGCTGAAGGGAATAAAACCATCCCAATCATTTTCAGGAAGCCAGCCGGGAACAGGTATACGGCCTTGCGCTGTGTTTTCAGGTTTTCTGATGGGAACGAGGCCGGGCGCATAATACCCGATGTTTCCATCTACGTCTGCGTAAACCATGTTTTGCTGCGGGCTGGTGAAATGTTTAATGGCTGCGCGAAACTCATCCCAGTTTTTTGCTCTCATCATCTTCTCTGAAGCGTCGGGAGTTCGATCGGCTGCAAGCAATGTTGTCCAAGCAAATGCGAGTACATTTTGAGCAGGTAAACCCTCCGTTGCGCTGCCAAGGGCGTCGGAAATGACGGGGCCATGACGCGTGGCGCGGACTGTGATGACGACTGGTTCAGCGTCTTTAATTAGAATGGTTTCCTCTCGGGTGCTGAAATCAGCCCATCCTTCAGGGGTTTTATATTGGTTCGCATCGTCTGGATTTATTTTTTCAATAAAAAGATCCTGAACATCTGGCCCAGTATTAGTGAAGCCCCAAGCAATATGGTCGTTTCTGCCCAATATGATCCCCGGTACGCCGGGTAGTGTGGCGCCAATTGTATTTACGTTCGGGGTTTTCATGTGAGCGAAATACCAAAGTGCGGGAGCCGCCAATCCTAAATGCGGATCGTTTGCAAGAAGGGGTTTTCCAGAAACTGTTTTATTGCCTGCGACAACCCAGTTGTTTGAACCTGCGCCATCGGGCAGGGGCTCGGGTGCCATGGCGAATAGTTTTCCAACATCAAGATTTGCGGTTTTATATTCTTGCCGTAAATCTGGTAGGGCCATCAATTTGTCTCCCGGATAGGGAGGCATGATCTGATTTACTTTTTCAGGGCCTAATACAGTCATAAGCCGCATGCGTTCTATTTCTTTTGCCCAGTTTTTACCGAGATCCCAAGACATCATTTTACTCCACACCACACTGTCGGCAGTTGTCCACGGAGCAGGTTCAGTCCCAAGAATGAGGAATTCAGGCGGGAGCGCGCCGCTTCGTGTTGTTAGGTAGGCATTTACGCCATCTGAATAGGCTTGCAGAAGTGATTTTGTGCTCTCATCAAGTCCATCGAAAGTGACAAGTGCCGATTGATAGACGCCGAGAGTTCGCAGGAATTTATCTTTGCCAAGGGCTGCAGATCCTAATATTTCAGATAGCCGTCCTGCGCCAATCCGGCGATTAATTTCCATTTGCCACAAGCGATCTTGGGCATGTGAATACCCAAGCCCAAAACTGGCATCTTTTAAAGACGCGGCTTCAATGTGGGGAATGCCAGAGACGTCGCGTGTAACGGTAACAGTGTCACTAATTCCCGCAAGCGACTGGGTGCCATCAATTTCTGGAAGAGAGCTTTTGACGTATAAGTAACCGCCTGCGACTGAAATCGCCGCCAATCCCAAAAGCGCGATCCCGCCGTTTTTTAAAATACCCATTTTCCCGCTCCCTTATTATTTAGAATATTGTTATCAGAAAAAGGCAGAAGTTCAATGTCATCGTTTAAATAAACGACCTCGGCAAATGGCACTCAACAATTTGTTCTTTCATGTTTGGGCTCCACCCTTTAAAAAAGTGATCTACATAATTTGGGAGATCCATAACATGAGCAAAAAAGTAGCTTTTATCGGCCTCGGCGTAATGGGTTATCCCATGGCGGGTTACCTGCAGAAAGCGGGATATGCTGTAACAGTGTATAATCGGACAACGGCCAAAGCTGAAAAGTGGGCAGACGAATATCAAGGAGCCTTTGCTGCGACACCGCGCGAAGCTGCTGAAGGTGCTGAAATCGTTTTGGCATGTGTAGGTAATGACGATGATTTACGAAGCGTTGTCCTCGGCGATGATGGTGCCTTCGCTGGTATGTCAGCAAATACGCTTTTTGTTGATCACACGACGGCA
The DNA here is from genome assembly GCA_913062525.1 of uncultured Alphaproteobacteria bacterium. Classification (GTDB taxonomy): domain Bacteria; phylum Pseudomonadota; class Alphaproteobacteria; order Sneathiellales; family Sneathiellaceae; genus Sneathiella. The sequence goes on from CAJXWA010000151.1 coordinate 5,898, forward strand.
TCGGCAGAAGTTGCGCGCGAGATCGCTGAAATTGGCGCATCTAAAGGCATAGGCTTTGTCGATGCACCTGTATCCGGTGGTCAAGCGGGCGCGGAAAATGGCGTTTTGACAGTTATGTGCGGCGGCGCTGAAAAAGATTTCGACATTGCTGCTGTTGCAATCGATGCCTATTCGCAAGCCTGTAAACTGATGGGCGGTGTAGGCGCTGGACAGCTGACCAAGATGGTCAATCAGATTTGTATAGCCGGTGCTGTCCAAGGCCTTGCAGAAGGTATCAATTTTGCGCAGAAAGCTGGACTAGATGCGGAAAAAGTTATCGAAGTGATCTCCAAAGGTGCCGCTCAAAGCTGGCAAATGGAAAATCGCTATAAAACAATGATTGCCGGTGAGTTCGATTTTGGATTTGCTGTTGATTGGATGAGAAAAGATTTGGGCATCTGCCTCGACACAGCCAATGAAATCGGCGCAAGCCTTCCGAATACGGCATTGGTGGATCAATATTATGCTGATGTTCAGGCCATGGGCGGAAATCGCATGGATACATCCAGTCTTATTACGCGGTTACGTAAGCTTAGCTAGAAAATAGTCTGGGGTCGCTCTCGCTACCCCAGATCTTTCGCTTCTTCAATATCTTCAAAATGCAGCGGTGCTCCAAGTGTGATGGTCCAATAATATTTGGCGTTTTCATTGTTATCGACTTCACGGGGGGCAAGTCCAATACCAATATCAACAAATGCTGGGTTTAAGATATTGCCTCGATGAGGCTTACTCTGCATCCATAAATCAAACGTATTTACTGCAGGGAATTGGCAGAAAGCGATGTTTTCAGCGGCTTCGCAGAAAATATACTGTTCACTGCTGATGCGATCAGCAAAACTGCTGTCATTAGATCCCGAATGAGATAGGGTGGCGGTATTATACATGTGTAGTGACTGCATGATGGCTGCTCGCGTGAGAGACGCGTTCAGTTTGAGAGGGGCCAAATTGGCATCCTCTCGGGCACAATTGATAAGGGTAATCAAATCGTTCGTCTGCGTCATTACATGACCTTCCTATATGAATTCTGATGCGGACCAAGTGAAGATGGTACGATCAGCAAAACTGGTTGAATGACGCCAAAGAGTTGAAATTTGTGAATGAGGTAATTGATGTCTAAGAAAAAAACTTACTCCGTAGATACGAATTTGGCAGGCGGTCTTGGCTGGATGGATGAGAGCTTTAAAGGGGTTATCCCAGGTATTTATCCCAGTACGACTTACGAGCGCGATGCGGATGGTAGTTACCCAAATGGCCGTGTTTACACGCGAGATCAAAACCCAAACTACGATCAACCAGAACAGATACTTGCTGGGTTAGAGAAGGGGGACGATGCATATTTATTCGCCTCAGGCATGGCCGCCGCAATCTCTGTTTTTCAAGCACTGAAACCCGGCGATCATATCGTTGCCCCAAAGGTTATGTATTGGGCCCTTAGAAATTGGCTGCTGACCCTCGGTGCTGACGGAGGATTAGAGACCAGTTTCGTTGAAAATGGTGATCTTGACGCCCTTGAAAAAGCGGTCATTCCGGGTAAGACGAAAATGCTTTGGATGGAAACGCCGGCAAACCCAACATGGGTTGTCGACGATATTCAAGCGTGGTCAGTGGTCGCGGAAAAGTCAGGTGCCCTACTCGCCGTAGATAACACAGTTGCAACACCCATACTGACACGGCCCATTGAACATGGCGCTGATTTGGTAATGCATTCTGCAACCAAGTATCTGAATGGACATTCAGATGTGTTAGCAGGGGCTTTGGTTACAAAATCAAAAGATGATTTTTGGGAGCGAATTGGCCGCGTACGGAACGCAGGAGGCGCGGTTCTTGGGCCTTTTGAAGCATGGCTACTGATGCGCGGTATGCGAACACTTTCTTTGCGGGTGGCGCGCGCCTCAACTAGTGCCATGGCAGTTGCTAAGGCCCTTGAAAATCACCCGAACATTGAAGCCGTTTTATATCCGGGCCTTGCAAGCCATCCAGATTTTGAAATTACGTCACGGCAAATGAGCGGTGGTTTTGGCGGCATGCTCAGCATTCGCGTTAAAGGCGGAGAGCAAGAGGCTATGGACGTTGCCGCACGTCTTGTCTTGTTCAAAAGGGCAACCTCACTTGGCGGCGTGGAAAGCCTTGTGGAGCACCGGGCAAGTATTGAAGGGCCAGATACGCCGTGCCCCGTGGATCTGCTTCGGTTATCTGTTGGTATTGAAGATGCTATTGATTTGATTGACGATCTCAAAGCGGCGTTGGAGGGGTAGCGCATTTGCGCAACCTCCCCGTATCCTGACTTAGCCGTTTAGTTTTTTTGCCGCTTCAACAGCAAAATAGCTCAAAATGCCATCGCATCCGGCGCGTTTAAAGCAAAGGAGCGATTCCATCATGACTTTGTCGCCGTCTAACCAGCCGTTTTGAGCCGCAGCGCTCAACATGGCGTATTCACCAGAGACTTGATAGGCGAAGGTGGGAACGCCAAACTCGTCTTTGACCCGGCGGCAAATATCAAGATAGGGCATGCCTGGCTTAACCATAACCATATCTGCGCCTTCGGAAATATCCAGGCCAACTTCGCGGATTGCTTCGTCTGTATTGCCGGGGCTCATTTGATAGGTACGTTTGTCGCCTGATCCAAGATTTCCTGTTGATCCAACCGCATCCCGGAACGGGCCGTAGAAACCAGACGCGTATTTGGCAGAGTAAGCCATGAGAGAGGTGTTTACGTGTCCTGCATTTTCAAGCGCATCCCGAATAGCGCCAATTCGGCCGTCCATCATATCCGATGGCGCAATAATATCGCAGCCCGCTTCCACTTGATTTAGAGTTTGGGCGATCAATGCATCGATGGTGCGATCATTTGTTACATAACCGTCTTCCAAAATTCCATCCTGACCATGGGTCGTAAATGGATCAAGTGCCAAATCACACAAAACCCCC
>CAJXWA010000152.1 GCA_913062525.1 uncultured Alphaproteobacteria bacterium
AACATGCGTCTGTCCCATCTTGAAACGTTTTTAGATGATATTGTATTGGCTTGTTTGTCGCCGCAATATAAAGCTGGGCTAATTACATTGCATGTTAATGCCAGCATTGGCTTAACGACTAATCTTGGTCATGACTTTGACGATATGTTGTCGAAAGCAGAAAGTGCCCTTCAGCAATCTAGGGATCGCGGCCCTAATGAAGTTACCATTGATAACGAGATCAAGACGACACCTGTTCCCATTAGGTCAATAATTTCCTAAAAAGGTAGTGCCGCTGTGAAGGTAACGCTGTTACCCGTGGTCGGATGGGGCAGTGTTAGGGTGTACGCGTGTAAAAGAAGGCGAGGGGCTAAATTGAGTGCCTCTGGCGGTGCATAAAGGGGATCACCTATTATGGGGTGCCCAATTTCAGCGAGATGCACCCGTAATTGATGAGAACGCCCAGTAATCGGAGTTAAAGATAAAAGAGTTCTATCTTTTTCTACTTTTAGGATATGCCAATCTGTACTGGATGCTTTGCCAGTTTCATAATCAACCTTCTGCCGAGGGCGATTAGGCCAGTCCGTGATGAGGGGTAAATCAATGTTACCGCTCTGTGTCCTTGGGCATCCCAACACCCAGGCCTGATAATTTTTGTCAACGTCCCTGTTTTGAAAAGATCTCCCAAGCGAGCTTTGCGCATTTTTGTTTCGCGCAAAAACCATGACGCCTGAAGTTTGCATATCAAGGCGGTGGACGATGCTAGCTTCTGGGAATTCAGTCTGCAGGCGGTGGATCAGACAATCTTGCTTTTCAGGGCCTCGGCCAGGAACTGACAGGAGCCCTGATTGTTTATTAGCAACAATTAAATCTTCATCAACATGGATAATGTCATGAAAAGGAATTTGCGGGGGGTTATAGGGGCCCAGATCGTTCAAATTTTACACCAAAAACCCCGTTATAGCGGTCAGTATAACCCTCGTAAAGCGTGAGGGTTATACTGCGCCAATAATTGCAAGACTATCGTTTGTCGAACATCTCTTTTGAAATGATTTGTTTCATTATTTCCGACGTGCCGCCCGCAATTCGGGTCATGCGATTATCCGCCCATGCGCGTGCGATGGGATATTCCCACATGTAGCCGTATCCGCCGTGCAGTTGCACGCATTCATCTAGAACTTCACACAAAATTTCAGTAGATTGAAGTTTTGCAATTGCCGCCGTCGTTGCATCAAGTTTTCCCACAAGGTGATCTTCAAGGCAGCGATCGACAAACGCTCTTAACATAACGGTTTTGGCTTTTGCTTCTGCAAGTTTAAAGCGGGTGTTCTGAAAGTCAGATATGGACTTGCCAAACGCTTTTCGCTCGCTTGTGTACTCAACAGTCCATTCCAAAGCAGCTTCAAGGATAGCCGTAGATCGAACTGCAATAATTAGACGCTCTTGGGCGAGTTGTTCCATAAGTTGATACAGGCCGCGATTTTCAACGCCGAGAATATTAGATTTGGGCACTCTTACATCTGTGAAGAAAAGTTCAGAGGTATCTTGAGCTTTATAGCCAACTTTTTCCAAATTACGGCCTCTCTCAAACCCTGCACGATCACCTTCAACGAGAATAAGGCTTATTCCTTTGCCGCCGGCTTCCGGATCTGTTTTACAAGCAACAACGACGAGGTCTGCCAATTGACCGTTACTAATAAAAACTTTTTGACCGTTGATAACATAGTCATCTCCGTCAGATGCTGCTGTTGTTTTTATGCCTTGCAGGTCAGAGCCAGCACCGGGTTCTGTCATGGCGACGGCGACGATAATCTCACCAGTCACCATTTTTGGCAGCCATTTTTTCTTTTGTTCTTCGGTGCCATAGTTGGTGATGTAAGGCGCTACAATTTCTGAATGTAGGTGAAAAGAGGGGCCGGAGGCACCCACACGTCCAATTTCTTCACAGAAGATAGAGCTGTAGAGAAAATCCGCTCCGGGTCCGCCATACTCCTCTGGAACAGAACTGCAGAGAAATCCTGCTTCGCCAGCTTCTTTCCATAGAGAGCGGGGGACTTGTCCCTGTTTTTCCCATTCCCCATGAAAGGGTGCAACTCTCTCTTCAGCGAATTTACGGGCAGCGTCCCTGAAAATACGGTGTTCTTCTTCAAATAAAGTACGTTCCATGATGTGTTCCCAATTTTATTATTTCTTGTTTTAGGGTTTTTCGATTGCCCCAATAGTCGAATAAAATGGAAGAAGGAGCAACTAAAAACTAAATTCAATTTAATCGAGTGACCGAATATAAAATTAGCCTAATTCGGCTGTATAATTATATTTTAATAATATAGCCTAATAATACGATCTAATTGCCTAGCAATCAATTCGAGGATCTCCCGTTTATGCCAATAGTCTCAAGTGACGGTACCGTGAAATCGGATATTGATAGAAAAGGCCGAATTTTAATAGTCGAAGGTTCACCGCTTTATACGAATCTGATCAAAGTAGCCGTTAAAAATGTTTTTTCGGGTCCCGTAGATACGGCGGCTAATTTTGATGATGTTAAGCGACTTACGGTTGAGCATTGCGGTGAATATTTTCTAGCACTCTTGAATTTAGCGCTCCCTGGGGCGGCTTTTGGTGAAGCTGTGTCCTATGTGCGGTCCCTTAATATTCCTTCAATTGTTTTTACAGGAAGCATTGAAACTGAAGTGGTGGAACGTATTCGTGCCTATGGCGTGATTGACTATATTTTTAAGGAAAATATTGCCAATCTTGAACTTGTTAGTAGAACTGTGCGCCGGCTTGACCATAATCGCCGAACAAATGTGTTGCTGACAGACGACTCTTCATTATCAAGGGCTATAATTTGTCCTCATCTTGAAAAACATATGTTTAACGTAACTCAAGCGGAGGATGGGGTTGAAGCTCTTGAACTGTTGAAAGGTCCTAATGATTTTCAGTTATTGATTGTTGATTATGTAATGCCCAGAATGAACGGGTTTGAATTGGTTAAAGAGGTCCGAAGTTTCAAAAATTCCAGAGAGCTTGCAATTGTAGGGATGTCTGCAAAAACGGATGGTAGTCTTGCTGCGAATTTTATTCGGTTTGGGGCCGATGATTTTGTCAATAAGCCGATCAATCCCGAAATATTTACAACCCGCATCGCCATGTGCATGGATAAAAAAGACATGCTCAATGAATTGATGTTGCGGGCTACGACAGATTACCTAACAAAACTGTGGAATAGACGGCATTTTATGAACACAGCAAAAGTGTTGTATTCAAGCGCCGAACGTGAACAAATCCGTATAACAATCGTTATGATCGATCTCGACTTATTTAAAGCGGTTAACGATACCTACGGTCACGAAGCGGGGGATGAAGTTCTTCGGAAGGTGTCCGCTAGTCTGAAGACAAGAACACGAGAATCTGATGTCCTTGCCCGCATTGGTGGGGAAGAATTTTGCCTGTTGGCAATTAATGTGGAACCAAAATCTCAAGAAAGCTTTTTAAACGATATTCTCGAAACCATTTCGTCAATTACGTTTAATTTTGACGGTAAGGAAGTATCCATAAGCGCTAGCATGGGCGTAACGACGGAATTAGGCACATCTCTTGATGATATGATGATCCGCGCCGACAATGCCCTTTATAAGGCTAAAGAACAGGGGCGTGCGCGGTTTGTATTAGCTGAGTAAGGGAGCGCTGAAGAAAAATAGGCCACTCAAATGTTTTTAAACATGAAAAGATGACCCACAGCCGCAGCGGCCTTTTTCATTGGGGTTCTCAAAAGTGAAGCGAGATTCTAAGCCTTCATCTTGCCAATCCATTTCAGTACCATTTACATACTGAATTGCGTCATTATCAATCAAAAGCTTGATGTCCCCATTGCTGATAATCGCATCATCCACTTTGCTTTCACGTGCAAAATCCATGGTGTAACTGAGACCGTTACAGCCAGTATTTGTAATCCCAATGCGAAGACCTAGAACATCTTCATTATTCTTTGAGAGAAGGTTCCGCAGCTGGGCTTCGGCCTTGTCGGTCATTGTCATAATTTGTGTATCAGTCATAACATTTCTTCCGTTAAAACATTCCAAGGTCAAGTTTTGCGGCATCTGACATATTATCAGGATTCCAAGGTGGTTCCCAAAGGATTTCCACTTCGACTTTTGTAATTTCCGGCACTTTTATTACAGCTTCTTGTATCCACATGGGGATTTCACCCGCAACTGGGCACCCGGGTGCGGTCAAAGTCATACCAATATAGGTATGCCCATCTTCCGCAATATCAATGACATAGATCAGTCCAAGGTCGTAAATACTCACTGGAAGTTCCGGATCAAAAACAGTGCGAATGGCAGCAATCACATCGCTTTCCAGCGGTGAGCTGCAAGTGCCTTCAACATAGGGGCCTGTCGCTACAGGTCTTTCCGCTTCACTTAACGACATTGGTACCATTACTCCGTTGATATTTCTGTTTTGCCCAGTAGGGCAGTATGCATGGCGTGCCATGGCAGCGTTGCGCATTTAACCCGCATGGGAAACTGCTTAACACCGGCTAAAATCATCAACCGTTCAGTATCTTCTCCGGCATTGATATTTTCGTGTTCACCCGTAGCAAGAGATCTAAAGTCTTCAAATAGGGTGTTGGCATCACTAACGCTTTTGCCTTTGATAACATCGGTCATCATGGATGCTGAAGCCGTTGAGATCGCGCATCCTTTGCCATCAAACGTGATATCCGTGATGTGCTCTTTTTCGTCGAGTTCCAGGTACACATTGATTGTGTCACCGCACAGGGGATTATATCCATGTCCTTCATGAGAGCAGGGTGTTATCTTCCCAAAATTCCGTGGGTGTTTGGAATGGTCGAGAATAACTTCCTGATACAGCTCTTTAAGGTCATCCAGCATTAGCGGAAAAACTCCTGAACCATGTTAATTGATGCCACCAAGGCATCCACATCTTCGCGGTTGTTGTACATGGCAAAGGACGCCCGAACCGTTGAAGGTACATCATAAAAGTCCATCAATGGCTGCGCACAATGGTGACCCACGCGTACTGCAACACCGGCTTGATCGACGATTGTTCCGATATCGTGCGGGTGAATGCCATCAATGGTGAAGGAGACAATGGCAGCTTTGTGCTTGGCTTGCCCGATGATCGCAACATTGTTAATAGCGCTAATCTGTTCCGTGGCATAGGAAAGCAACGATTGCTCATGGACTGCGATATTGTCAAGACCAACGCTGTTTACATAATCAATCGCGACGCCTAAACCAATCGCCTGCACAATTGGCGGTGTGCCAGCTTCAAACTTGCTATGCCCAGTTGCGAATGTTGTCTTTTCAAACGTCACACGATTAATCATATCGCCGCCACCTTGGTAAGGCGGCATTTTTTCAAGCAGTTCATTCTTTGCATACAGAACACCAATGCCAGTTGGTCCAAACACCTTATGGCCGGTAAATACGTAAAAATCAGCGTCCAGTGCCTGCACATCTACTTTCATATGCGGTATAGCTTGTGATCCATCGATGAGCACCCGAACGCCTTTTGCGTGGGCCATATCGATGATTTCTTTTACCGGAACGACCGTACCGATGGCGTTAGAGACATGAGTGACGGCTACGATTTTTGTCTTATCTGTCAGCATCTTAGAGAATTCTTCTAACAGAAATTCTCCGTCTTGATTAATGGGAACAGCTTTAACAATTGCACCAGTCCGTTCGGCGATAAGTTGCCATGGAACGATATTGGAATGATGCTCCAGGTATGAAAGAATAATCTCATCACCTGGTTGAAACTCCATTTGACCAAAAGATTGCGCTACCAGATTAATAGCCTCAGTAGTTCCTTTGGTGAAAATGATTTCGTCAAGACTGCCGGCATTCATATGGGCGCGGATGGTTTCCCGTGCACCTTCATAAAGCTCAGTTGATCGCTGACTGAGGTAGTGAACGCCCCGATGGACATTGGCATATGTATGGCTATAGGCATCGCGAACAGCATCAAGTACAACCGTTGGCTTTTGCGCAGAAGCGCCGCTGTCTAAAAACGTGAGGCGTTTGCCATGCACAGTTTCGTTGAAAATCGGGAAATCTCTCCGGATTTTTTCCACATCGAATGAGGTCATTTCATTCATCTGATTTCCTTAACTGTTCTGAAGCCATAGGGCAGATTGAGTGTTGAAATATTCGCGCACAACGTCATTGTCAATGCTGGTTAAAACATCCCCAAGAAAGGCTTCAATGAGAATTTTTCGAGCGTTGCTTTCTGAAATACCACGCGCTTGTAGATAGAAAAGTGCGTCGTCATCTAATTCACCAGACGTGGCGCCATGACTACATTTTACGTCATCAGCATAGATTTCAAGTTCTGGTTTGCAATCGACACCAGCATAATCGGAAAGCAGCAGTGCTTTACTTAATTGGTCGCCCGCTACTTGTTGGGCATTTGGTGCAATATGAATTTTCCCTTGGAAAACGCCATGCGCACGGTCATCAAGAACACCTTTGTAGGTTTGATTACTGATGTTCTGCGGGACTTTATGCTCAGTCAGAGTGGTTGTATCGCAATGTTGCTCGCCGCGCATCAAATAGGCACCATCAAGGTGGCTTTCGGCGTCACTGCCAAGGATGACAGTTTTTAATTCGTTCCGTGAAATCTTGGCACCAACCGAGAAGGAAAAATTTTTATAAATTCCGCCTTGCAGGATTTCCACGTCAGTAAGGGCAAGGTGAAAGGCCGACACGCTCTCATTTTGGAATTTGTAATGATCCAACCGTGCGTTATTTCCAATGGAAATATCGGTGACAGGGTTTGAAAAATACGAGCCTTTTCCTTCGTGACGTTCAAGCATTGTAAGACTTGCCCCGTCATCTAGGCTAATGCGGTTCCGTATGTGAAGACCATGGGTTTCAGTACCGGTTGATTTGAACGTAATCCCTAGAACACCACTTATTTGAGTGTTTTCAGTTACATGTAAGCAAAACCCGTCTTGCATAAAGGCAGTATTGAGTGCGATGAGAGATCTGTCTTCCTCATCATTTAAAGAAAATACAGCGCCGTTCCCAAGCTCGGTTGCAAGGCTTGATAGGCTTAGGCCTTGGGGTAATTTATCAAGACGACTTTCATTTTCAGAGAAAATTCCATCAATAAACACAATTTCAAAATCTGCGTCAAAAGAACTTGCTGCAAGAGCAGGTGCACCAGAACTATCTTCGTTTGCGGCGCCTTTGGTAAGGGCCGAAAGGTTTGTGTAACGCCATTCTTCAACGCGTTTGTTTGGAAAATCCTGCTGTGAGAATTTTTCCAGTCCAGCTTTTCGAAGATCAGTAATGCTTCGGCTGCTCTGACCCGGAAGGGTTTCAAGCGCCGTATCAAATCTTTCAATATAACTTTGCGCAAGCGCAGAGAGTGATTTCATCATCATATCCTTAGGGAGTGTTTAAGGTAGCAAAGACAAGCACTTACGCTGCGCTTATTTCCGCGTATCCTTTTTCCTCTAACTCCAAAGCCAACGATTTATCGCCAGATTTAACAATTTTTCCGTCTGCCAGAACATGTACAAAATCAGGCACAATGTAGTCTAGCAAGCGTTGATAATGCGTAATGATTAAGGCTGACCGCTCGGGACTGCGCAGACGATTTACACCGTCAGCCGCCACTTTAAGCGCATCAATATCAAGGCCTGAATCCGTTTCATCAAGAAGCATCAATTGTGGCTCTAACAGCGCCATTTGAAGCACTTCATTTCGCTTTTTCTCGCCGCCAGAGAAACCAACATTAACAGCCCGTTTCAACATGTCGTCCTTAATACCCAGCTCCTTGGTTTTTTCGCGAACCAGTTTTAGGAACTGTATGGCATCAAGTTCTTCTTCACCGCGGAATTTCCGTTGTGCGTTCAAAGCTGTTTTCAGGAAAGTCGCGGAGGCAACGCCTGGAATTTCAACCGGATACTGAAACGCAAGGAAGATACCGCTGCAGGCCCGAACATCTGGATCCATATCCAAAAGGTTCTGCCCTTGATACGTCACAGAACCTGCTGTAACTTCATAACCTTGGCGGCCAGAAAGTACGTAAGATAGCGTGCTTTTACCCGCGCCGTTTGGGCCCATAACAGCATGAATTTCACCAGGATTAATAGTGAGATTGATACCTTTAAGAATTTCTTTGCCACCAATTTCGGCGCGTAGGTCTTTGATTTCTAACATGATCTAGCTCTTGATCTAAATAATTACAAAAAATTGAAGAACACGGAAGCTTAACCAACGCTTCCCTCTAAGCTGATCCCAACCAGCTTTTGCGCTTCAACTGCAAATTCCATTGGCAGCTTTTGAAGGACTTCCTTACAGAAGCCATTTACAATCAGCGCCATGCTTTCTTCTTCGGAAAGTCCACGTTGCTGACAATAAAAAAGCTGCTCTTCACTAATCTTTGAGGTCGTTGCCTCATGTTCAATTTTTGCGGTTCGGCTTTGGTTTTCAATATACGGAACCGTATGGGCACCGCATTTATCACCAATCAACAAGCTGTCACAAACCGTATGGTTGCGGGCATTATCGGCTTTACGGCCCATACGAACAAGACCGCGGTAGGTGCTTTGGGCGCGTCCTGCTGAAATCCCTTTAGAGATGATAGTACTGGATGTGTTTTTACCCAGATGG
>CAJXWA010000153.1 GCA_913062525.1 uncultured Alphaproteobacteria bacterium
CTTTTTCAGCAGCCAATTTACCGCGCCACGGGGCAACTTCGGCAACACCCGCGAAAACCGGATTAAACAAATCGACCTCAGCTTCAGGCAAATGGTGTTTTCCAAGATTTGAAAGCCCTCGAAGCAATCTGTATATGCCATCTTCATCAGCCCGAGGATCATCCAACCTTACCCGTTCCAGCACACCGAACGCGTCAGCGAAGTAGTTGTGTGCGACAAAAAACTTGGCCAGTTCCATACGAAGTGCATTGCGGCCTGCTCGCGGAGCCCGTGCGACTTTTCTTTGAAGGAGTTGCTTGCGCTCTAAAAATTCTTTTTCTGGAACTTGCGCCCACTGATCCAGTTTCACCAATTGGGCTTTATCTTTTTTCCCCGTGAAGCGATCGGTTTGATCCCCAGCTGCAAACAAATCGTCTTTGGAAATAGCCCGAGATAATTGCAATCCCCCTTTTGCCGTAACAGAAACACCATTCCGTTCGACACCAACTTTAACCGAGGAATCTCGCGGTGTCATGGCAATGCCCTGCATGGACGGTAGAATTGTAAACTGTGTAAATGTCCGAGTTCGTCCCGTTCCCCAGCTTGGAGAGTATAACGGGATTGCAATCAATTCATCACCAGCTTGCGGATCTTTAAAACTAACTTTATCCCCGTTATTTACGGCAGGGATAAATATCCGCGCGCCATCTTGGGCGGCAGGTTGAGGTTGAATATCAATGGTATTTTCAATTACCGGTGTCTCGCCCAATCTGAAATCAATGCGCCATTCGTCGCCAGTTCGAGTAACTGAGGGGGCATAGCCATCTCGAACAGCCAAACGGGCAATGGTTGCCGTAGGATGTCCAATTTGTTTTTTACGAATGAGGAGGAATTTATAAGGCCCTGATACTTTCCTGAAATCAAGTTGGACCCGTTTGTCAAATACCAGCCAATAATTTTCTGCTCGCTCAAAAAGCGCCATTGCCGCAGATTGTTTCCAAGGGAAAATTAGACGAAATCCGTCTTTCAAATTGCCAACATCAACAACTAACTTCTCGCTCGGTGGCGCCGGCTTTCGACTGATTTTCTCACTCCCCGCGTCTACCGTTACGGGGATTAATGAACGGGGGCCCTTTTTCTCCTCAACAACCGGTTTTTCAGTAATGGGAGCCTTCGGCAGTGCATTCGTATCCGCTTGCGTCTTTGTTTCTCCAAGCGCTGCATGATCCGTTTTTTTAAGGATTGGCGGTGATTGGGTAATCTTACGAATGGGAACCGTGGGCTTCGCGGCTTCCTTATTAATCGGCTTATCGTCTACTGGTGTATTGGTCTTCGCTTTGTTCCCACCGCTGTTATCCGCTGTAAAATCAAAGACGATACTGTTCCCGCTTCTAAATGACTTAACTTGCGTTGCCCCTTGGGATTGAACATCGACGACAGTTTTCCCATCACTTTGTGACGTCGTGACTTTCTTGATGAGTTTTGGAAGGTCTCGCAATACTGCGCCAATAGCAACATCAGCAGCCTTATCAAAAGTGATATTAAAATCGGTTCCGGTTTCAGAGATTTTAAAGCCTGTCCGTCCAGGCCAATCGACAACCAGGCGGCTGTATTTAGGATGATCACCTGCGCGCATTTTGACCGTAGGTATTGCAGCAGCTTTCTTTTTAGATCCTTTAACAAGATCCAAGGCAATTGCAGATCCATACACCGCTGTTTTAAGGGAATAATCGCCTTTAAGTTTAAAACGTAAACTTTTGTTATTATTATAGATTTCTCCCTTTGATAAATAATCTCTCAGAGAAATTTCTGCGGGTCTCAAATTCGCTTCAAACGGAGCTGTAAAGGTCACAATTAGAAATCCATCGCGGATTTCAGCTTCATACTTTTGTTTCCGGCCCCAGTCTAGAACCAACCGCCCATATGTCGCATGCTCTGCCGCTCGAACAGCAACTTTATCGGCCGCAGAAGTGATGCTTATATCTGTGACGACAAAAGCCATCCCAACCATAAAACAACAGATCGCATATGAAATCTTACGTAATGCCATCGTTAGCGTCCCAGCCCCTCAGCTTCTCTAATGACAATGTCAACTCTTCTGGCAAGCGCATACTTTTTTTGAACATCTTCTACGTCTTCAAGCTCGAAGAAACGCGAGTCTGCCATTCCGAACACTCTAATCGGGAAACTATAACCGGATTTTTTCAATATGTCAGACACTGATAGTGCCCTAGCAAGTGACAATCCCCAGTTGGTTAACGCGTCAGGGTCATTTCCTGTCATGGGAGATGGGTCAGAATGCCCATAAATTTCCACTCTATTTTTAACATATCTTAAACTTTCCCCAAGCAACCGTGTCGCCTCAACCATTTTGAGAGCTACGTCATCACCACCGGTCCCGAAATAAGTTTCCCCAGCAAAGGAGATGATTAGCCGATCAGCCGATTTAAAGATTTCCACATCACTTAACTCACTACTCGATGCTATTTTGGATCCTAAAATATTTTCAAGATAAGCAAGATCGAATGCTTTTTGTTCAGAGAATAATTCAATATTTTTATCCGCTGTGGGCCCCTTATCAGAAGCCTCTACCTGGTCGTTTAATTGATAGCCAAGCTTTTCAAGAACAATTTCCCAAGTATCTTTCTTAATCTCGCTCATGGAAAACACCATGACGAAGAATGCAAGCATAAGGGCTAACAAATCAGCCAGGGACGTCAGCCAAATGGTATTCGGTTTCCGCTTAGCAATTTCGATTTCAATTTCTTCGTCAAAAAGGCTCACTTGTCGGCTTCTTTCTGAAATTGATTGTTAAACGACGTTCGAACATAAAACTTGAAATACACCTGATTGCTGCCTTCGCCAGCCAAACCAACAAAGATGCTTCGAGACGGCACCCCTTCCTCTATCAAACTACTAACGAGGCCATTTATCCGTTTTACGGCTAGGCTGCCCCGAACGTCTGAAGCCGCCGGAAAATCGGATCCTATATCCATCAGAATCTCCATATCAGTCGGTTCGATATTGCCACGCTTTATCAAAACCCGTGCCGTATCCGTAAACAAATCTTTCCGGTTGTCCCGGACCCGTATGTCACCGCCTGGAAACAACTGACTAATTGGTATGCTAAATTGTAATTGATCGCCCTTCTCATTAATCTCGCTTTGAACGAGGGGGATCGACGCTTCATACACCTGCTTTAATTCAGCATGGAAAGAGGCAAGTCCAAGTTTATCAGAGCTTTGAACTTTATCCATCTGGGTGAGTATATCGGTATCCTCTCCCTTGAAGGTCACATCTATGCTGCCTATAACCTTGTTTATTCGTTCTTCTGCAGGAACCGAAATAGAGTTTAAGTAGATGAAAAAAGCCAACAACAGGAAATATAGGCCAATGAAAACCAACGCCGTACTTTGACCGCCTCGTCTGTCTTTCCCGATCTGCTGATAAACACTTAACATTACAAATTAGCCCTTAATCAAAACTGGCAAGCAGAGCATCAATTTCATCTTGTGAAGCGGCGTCCGCGTCCATTTGCGGACCATTTAGCAAATCAGCATCCTCCCGGCTGTCATTTTCTTTGTGAACGCCAGATACGTCTCTACGTTCTTTATCTTTTTGCGAGGGCGTCCCCATTGATTCAGCCATTTTGTTGATGGTTGTTTCAATGTGTTGAAGAGTTGAAACAACCTTGTTAATGCGTTGTCCAGTGATATCTTGAAAGTTAGAGGCTTCAAAAATTTGAGTAATGATATCGTTTATCTGCTCTTCTTTTTCACCGCCAAGACTCGCGCTGATGTCGCCTAATTTTTCAGCAGCATCCAGAAACGTGTTGGTTGCCTCTTCAGTCGCCTCGACGATTGCACTTAACTCGTCGGTTGCTGCGGGAATATGTTGCTCACTGATTTCTTGCGGTTGTAGCGACGAAATCTCACTTCGGGCCTTTTTAATAAAGTCAACAAGTTCAAATACTTGACTGTGAAAATGAATTTCCGGCGCAGAAATATCCCCCTCAAGGTTACTCATCAAATTTTCAACCAGTTCGGCAACGTCTTCAATGGGTACAGTTGGCCCCTGTTCTTCCCGGATGTTTTGCACCCGTTCGGATAAATGCTTCGCAAATACCGCTGTTTCCATATTCCCTACCCTTATTAAATTGTAACTTGTCCTGCAAAATGAATTAGATCCTAACCCTTATTGGTTAACCCGCCGTAAATCATAAGATTAGGTATTAATTCAAAGTATGTTCAGCTTTTCTTTTTGTCCTGATCTGGAAGCTGTTTTCGAGTTGCAAGTTCAATCGTTAATTCTTGTGCCCGTTGGCCGTTCATTTTCCCAAGGATGGAAGCCAACTTAGATTCTTTCATCAGGCCTGTAACATCCAACAATACTTTCATATCGAGGGTGTTAAATATTCGAGCCGCATCTTTAGCCTTCATTTTCTCATATATTGTCACAATGCTTTTAAGCTTTTTCAGTTCTTGCGCATCGTATTTTTTCAGCAAATCCTGAATGGTCGCTTCAATGCCTTTTAGCTTTGCAATCTTACCGTCAATTCGTTTTTCCGTGGCCTGAAGCAAGTTGTCGCGTAAATCCAGCTCTTTTTGCTTCACTACCAGCTGTTCGCGCCGTTCTGTAAGCTTTTGGAGGACTTCTATTTCACTTTCAGTCAGATCGCTGGCGTCAAAGCTCGGTTTTTCTGGACTGTCTTCAGCCTCGTCTGCGTGATCTTCTTCAGCGGCTTTGTCTTCCTTTTTTTCCGCCGCTTTTTCGGCGGCTTTAACGTCACTCACTTCAAGGTCAAAAAGAAACCCCTGCGTGTCACTCCAAAAGGTGCCAAGTTTCAAGCCGAAGACTA
Organism: uncultured Alphaproteobacteria bacterium; assembly: GCA_913062525.1. Lineage (GTDB taxonomy): Bacteria > Pseudomonadota > Alphaproteobacteria > Sneathiellales > Sneathiellaceae > Sneathiella. Next base: position 4,838 of record CAJXWA010000153.1, read on the forward strand.
ACGCCATCGCCAAAACTGTAACCGGTATAATACGAAGACTTTTCATAATGTGTTCCATTTGTCTTACTTGGATTTGGTCAGCATTTGCAGAAGTTCGCGCTCGGCTTCCGTGCGCGGAGATAGGTCAACAAGATCATCTTCTTCTACTTGGTCCCGTTTTGCTTCGTCTGCATTTATTCTCCGGCCAGCACCACCAACGCTTTCTTGCAATCGATCCGCAATGCGAGAGCTCGATGCGTTAATAAGTTTCATCTCTTCAAGGAGTTGAGAGCCTTCTTCAATTTCTCTCTGCAGTTCAGTACCCGCTTTTTCGCTGGCATTCTTCAAGTCTGCAATTCCCAATTTAGACCGCACAATCGCTTGATCAAACTGTTGGGCTACCTTCGCAAGCTCAGCTTGCGCATCGCGCATCACTGATAATTTTCGGCTCAGATTTATACAGTAGGCGATAGTCGCACCGAGAAGGATCATCAACAACAAATCCAACAATACGGGAACTGATAAAAATTCCATTATACTTTAACCTAACTGCCGAAGGGTCTTATCGATTTTAACTGCTATATTTTGTCCCGAACGCCCCATCTTTCCGGACACCATTCCGATGCCGCCGCAGCGAAGGACGACTGGGCTTGTGGGAGATGCGTTCAACATGACAGTATCCCCAACTTCAAGAGCCAATATTTTACTCAAAGGCAGTTCCTGCTCATCCAAGACGGCTTGAATATCAACCTCAGTTGCCCAAAGTTCCGTCGCCAAATGGTTTTCCCAAATACTGTCACGGCCGAACTTCTCACCCATGAACATTTGAAGAAGCAATTCACGAACCGGCTCCAATGTCGCATACGGCAAAAGCAGCTCTAACCGTCCACCGCGATCTTCCATGTCAATGCGAAGTTTAATCAAAATTGCTGCGTTGGCGGGTCTTGCAATCGTGGCAAACCGGGGGTTAGTTTCCACCCGTTCTTGCGTAAAATTAACGGGACTTAGGGGCTCAAACGCGGCACACATATCTGCCAAAATGACACTGACCATACGCTCAACAAGGTTGCGTTCAATGGTCGTATAAGGCCGTCCTTCGATTCTCATGGCTGCCGTCCCGCGGCGTCCACCAAGAAGCACATCCACAATAGAATATATGAGTGAACTATCGACCATTATCAAGCCGTAGTTATCCCATTCTTCAGCGCGAAATACGCTCAAAATAGCTGGGAGTGGAATTGAATTGAGATAATCGCCGAAACGAATGGAAGTAATGTTATCCAAACTAACTTCAACATTATCAGACGTAAAGTTCCGCAAAGACGTGGTCATCATGCGAACGAGACGGTCAAAAACCACCTCAAGCATGGGAAGGCGCTCATAATTGACGAGCGCCGAATTAATAATCGCTTTGATACCGGATTTCTCACCGCTACCATCGCCGTCCATATCAAAACCAAGAAGACTATCAATTTCATCCTGATTAAGAACACGGGTAGCTTGACCACTTGCAGCTTCATTGATGCTGGCACCGGGAGCCGCGGCGGCTTCCTCTTCTTCTCCGCCGCCCATAGCGGCAGCCATATCGTCATCCCCGCCCATTGCAGCGGCCATGTCATCATCACCGGCCATAGCGGCAGCCATGTCGTCATCGCCCCCCATCGCGGCGGCCATGTCCATTTCTTCTTCGTCCCCGGCCATAGCAGCTGCCATATCCATTTCGCCGTCTTCGTCTGCAGCCATGGCGGCAGCCATATCCATTTCGTCTTCGTCAGCCATAAGAACTCCTACTGGACCAGCATTTCCTTAAACAGGACGTCTTTAACTTGAATTGGTTTTACCGAACTGTTAATTCGATAAAGTAATTCCTCTTTCAAACGATAAATGCCGGCGGATCCTTTTAAATCTTCACGGCGTAATTCTCGGAGGTAAACTTGAAAATTATCCATAATTCTAGGCATTAATTTTTCAAGTTCAGGCAAAACCGTTTCATCATCAAGCTCAAGTGCAATGGCAAGTTTCAAAAAACTGGCATCATTGGTACTCGCGTTGAGATTAATAAGCATTTCAGGAAGGTCATAGAACACGACAACCTTTGGGGCTTCCTCAACTACTTCTTCAGCGGAATCTTCGGGGTGTTCCTCACTATCAAATACACCTGCGAAATACGCCCCGCCCACACCGCCAACAATAAGAAGTAACGGTAGGACGATAAAAAGGATAAGCGCTTTACCACTTAAGCCCTTCTTTTTGACCTTCTCGGTACCATCATCTTCACCCGCGGATGCTTCATTTTCGTCTGCCATTGGTTGACCGGCCTTAATCAAGGATTAGTTACAGAAGGCTTTAGAATAAAAAAACTTGGTTAATAACTAGTTGCTGTCTGTAACTTTGTATAGATTTTTTTCAAACCCTTGAATTTTATCTCAATTTAAGTGCGCCTAAGTTGCATCTACTCTTACATACATCCAATGGTGTTTACGGAAAATTTTGCCCATAGGCGGGGAACATTTGTCCAGAGAGCCAGGGTTCTATATTTTCTTCATCACCTTAACCCACTGAAAATAAACATTTTTAAAAACTGGCATGAGTTCTGCATTATTGTGAGGACCAAACATTTGCCAGAAAGGCTGATAAGAGATGGAAAATGCAATCTACATCGGATTGTCCCAACAAATGGCGCTAAGGCGGCACATGGACATCACCGCCAACAATCTTGCAAACATGACAACAACAGCGTTTAAAAGCGTTGCTCCCGTATTTCAGGAGTTTTTGTCAGATGAAAAGCAGGGGACGGAGATCTCTTTTGTTCAAGATTATGGCATGTATCACGATAAAAGCGTTGGCCAAATCACAGGTACTGGACGCCCATTAGATCTCGCAATCAGCGGCGACGGATTCTTTTCAGTTCAAACAGATGCAGGTGTTAGATATACCCGCAATGGCAACTTTAAATTAGATGCCGAGGGGTTTATCACGACTAACAGCGGTGATTTCCTTCTCGATGAAACAGGTGCGACAATCCAAATGGATTTGGCAAACCCGGACATTGAAGTCGCAGCTGACGGAACGATCAACCTTGGCGGACAACAATCCACAAAACTAGAATTGATGAAATTTGAGAATGATCAACTCCTCAAGCAAGAGGGAAACGGTTATTTCAATCCTGACGGAGCAGAGGCCGAACCAGTAGAAGGTATCAAAATTCTACAGGGAAGTTTAGAGGGCTCCAACGTCAACGCAATTCTTGAAATGACATCCATGATTGAAATCATGCGGTCATATACTTCAGCTCAAAAACTTCTTGATGCTGAACATGACATGCAAATGAAAACAATCGAAGAACTTCCATCGATGAATTAAGTGAGGAACTAGTAATGCGTGCACTCGGAACAGCATCAACAGGAATGTTAGCTCAACAATTAAACGTCGATGTTATCTCAAATAATATCGCCAATATGACCACAACAGGCTTTAAACGCCAACGGGCCGAATTCCAGGATTTGCTCTATCAAGACATGCGCCGCGCAGGTGCATCCTCTTCAGATGCAGGAACAATTGTCCCATCCGGCATCCAAATCGGTGTCGGTGTTAAGACTGCTTCAGTCTACAGAATTACAGATCAAGGCGGACTTGAAGCCACTGGAAATGATTTTGACCTTGCCATTCAGGGTGATGGGTATTTCCGGGTTCTCTTGCCAAGCGGCGAAGAAGCCTATACCCGTGCAGGCTCTTTCCAAATGAGTCCCAATGGCGAGCTCGTCACACAAGACGGGTTTACAGTTCTTCCC
>CAJXWA010000154.1 GCA_913062525.1 uncultured Alphaproteobacteria bacterium
CTTGGATGAAGGAAAGTTTATGGGCAAATTTCTCATTTTGTTCCGGATCCGGAATGTCCCCACCTGCAGGGATATAGAAATTGTGAAGAACTGTCCCATCTTCAAAGCGAACCGCGAGATGGCGTTTGTCATCTTTGCCGCACCATAAGGGGGCATCAAGACGTTCCATGGGTATCTTGGAGAAAATCGCAACGCCATTGTAACTTTTTTGACCGGCAATATGGTAATGGCTAAAGCCTTGTTCTACGAAGAACTTTAGAGGAAAATCGTTATCAACGACCTTTGTTTCCTGAAAACAAATTACGTCCGGATTGTGAGTTTTTACAAAATGGTCAATATGTTCCAGACGGGCACGAACTGAGTTAATATTCCAAGTGACAAGACGCATTATTTAATTCCGGTTTCGTAATGAATTAGAAAATATTGAAACTGCTACCAGTTATGGCAATGGGCCAGCGGCCCAACTCGAATAATTTGTATTTCAGCGCAAACGGATGCGCATCTTCTTGCCCTGCAGCGAGCACAAGAGCTGCTTGATGGCATGTTTGAACGGCTGACCCAATGGCAGCACGCACAAGCTCCTCATCTTCAATACCCTGTTCTTCAGCGAAGTTCTCGACCGCATGTTGAATTGTGGGCGATGCGGTAGCAGAGACATGGGTCAAAGCCATCGTCAGGTCTTCCTCGGAGATGATCTCAAGAGCATCGGTGGTCAAACTAACGCGCATTTGCTCTTCCGCTTCCCACCAACTGGAATTCCAGTCTGGGTTGGCAGCGGCAAAGGAGGCCTCTTCCCAGCTTTCTATTGGTGCGATAAAGGTGCCGGGGAACCCAAGGGTCTCGACATAGGCTTGGGCAGTGTCAATAGTTCCCGAGCCAAGAGGCAACCCAACTGAGCGAAACCAGTTGACTGAAGGAAGCAATTTATTGAACCGCACAACGGAGCGCAGGGTTGGATATTCCTCAATGTTTGGAATATCATCAAACTCGTCAAACTCTTCAAAATCCTGATCCATGAAACCCGTTTTAGCTAACTGAAAGGAGACTTCTTTTAGCACGCTTTATACGGCTTGTATAAGGTCTAGTCGTAGGAGGGATCATAAAAGGTGAAAAGCTCAGCTTTGAACTTAAGGCCTTCTTCTACCGCGCTGAGGCTAATACTTGTGGTGCTGCCTTGCGGGTCGGTGATGAGCCATTTTCGAAGTTCAAACGGATACAGAGTGAAAACCAGAGTAATGCCACCTTCTTCAGGCTCTTCTGTATCGATGATATTAACGCGGAGGACACCAGCATCTTTTTCTATGGAGGTAACGGTTACATCACCGCTAAGTTCCACTTTCTCATCCAATATGACCGATATAGGAGTGGCCGAGAGGGGAATACGCGTGGTTTCTTCCAATTCTTTATCATGAAAGACCAACCATGTGCCGTCAGCCACCACCAGAATTTGCGCTGGAGGCTCATACTCAAATCGGGCTCGGCCGGGCCTGTTTATCCGAACCGTGCCTTCGGCTATTTTGCCCTCAGAATTAACTTGCAGGAAATGGGCCTTCAACGATGTGACCTTGTTCAGATAGGCTTCGACCCGGGCGATATCCTCGCGGTCGTCATCACTTAGGGGGGCAGCACTGACGTTTGTCGAAATCAGCAAGCTGCATGACAAAAAGGCGGCCAAAGCTGATTTAAATAAAAGACGCATGGTTATGTATCCGTTGGTGGTTCAAAAAGGCGCTCAGGTACAGTTAGTTACTTTTTCAAAATATTAAAGAAACGAGGCAAAACCGGGGCAATCCTGTTTTATTTGTAAGGGTCTTCAATATCTCGGGCGAGGACCTCGCGTTTACCAACATGGTTGGCTGATCCGATGACACCTTCTTTTTCCATTTCGTCAATAATACGTGCGGCCCGATTATAGCCAATTTGTAAATGACGCTGGACAAAGCTGGTGGAGGCTTTTCGTTCCCTGCAAACCAGTGCAACAGCTTGATCGTAAAGCGCATCTATACTGGAACCACCGCCGCCCAAATTACCATGAATGTCAGAGTCGCCCTCAGGTTCCGCAGTTACATCTTCCAGATAATCAGGTTTCCCTTGTTCTTTAAGGAAGGCCACAACTTTTTCAACTTCTTCATCAGAGACAAAGGGCCCGTGAACCCGTTGAACTCGGCCAGCGCCCGGCATGAACAACATATCACCGTGTCCTAGTAGCTGTTCGGCGCCCTGTTCTCCCAACACCGTGCGACTGTCGATTTTTGACGTCACTTGGAAACTAATCCGGGTGGGGAAGTTGGCCTTAATGGTGCCGGTGATCACGTCAACGGATGGTCGCTGCGTTGCCATAACCACGTGCAGCCCAGCTGCCCGCGCCATTTGCGCCAGACGCTGAATGGTGGATTCAATTTCTTTACCAGCCACAATCATCAGATCCGCCATCTCGTCAACGATGATGACGATCATGGGAAGGGGATCTGTATCCAACGCCCGTTCTTCGAAAATGGGTTCGCCAGAAGCCTGATCAAATCCTGTTTGGACAGTGCGTTTGATTTCCTCGCCGCGTTTGGCAGCTTCGCGGATACGTTGGTTATAGCCGTCGATATTCCGAACGCCGAGCTCGGCCATTTTACGGTAACGGTTCTCCATTTCCTTAACAGCCCATTTAAGGGCTATTACGGCCTTGGGCGCTTCTGTTACAACGGGGGCAAGCAAATGCGGAATGCCGTCGTAAACCGACAGCTCCAACATTTTGGGGTCAATCATGATGAAGCGGCACTCGGAAGGAGGCAGGCGATAGAGCAGGCTTAAGATCATTGTGTTGACGGCAACAGACTTACCCGAGCCTGTTGTACCGGCAATAAGCAAATGCGGCATACGTGCAAGATCGGTTACAACCGGATCACCGCCAATGTCTTTACCAAGAGCTAGGGTGAGTTTCGATGTTGTGCTTTCATATGTCGCGGTCGATAAAAGTTCTCGAAGCAGGACAATTTCGCGGCGCTGATTTGGAAGCTCAATACCAATGGCATTTCGTCCAGGGATAACGGCAATACGGGTAGAGATTGCACTCATGGATCTGGCGATATCGTCGGCAAGCCCAATCACGCGGGAGCTTTTTAACCCGGGAGCTGGCTCCAACTCATATAAAGTGACCACAGGACCCGGACGAACCCGGATGATGTCGCCCTTAATGCCATAATCATCAAGAACCCCTTCAAGCATGCGCGCATTATTTTGAAGAGCTTCCTCGCTCAAGGGCTTATTAATAAGCTTTTTGTCCGGCTGAGATAAAAGGCTCAATGGCGGTAATTGATAGACATCAGATGGACCTAAATCAAGGGCCACTTGTTTTTCAGCAGCCATCCGTTTCCCAGCTTTCACGGGGTCATTTCGGGCTTCGATTTTTGGCTCTTTATGAAGATCAACTTGAGGGGTATCAGTGTCTTTAGATTTTTTGCGTTTCTTGAGCTTCTTCGCAGGCTTCAGCTCAGGTTGTTGTCCGCCAAGTATCAAGGCGTCTTCATCATCTTCATCTTCGGATTTGCGGTATTTAAGCCCTTTAAGGGATGCCGAGAAACCGTAGACCGCTTTGCCGCCGGTGATAACACCGCGGCCCATGGCCATCCATTCTTGTAACGGAAGGGCATAAGCAAGTACGAGTAAGGTCACTGCGATGATGCCTAGAACCGACGACAAGGCAATGGCCGGGATGCTGAAGCCCATTTTCTGGCCCAGAACCATCAGGTTATTGTAGATAATCTCTCCCACAATGCCACCATACCCAGCATTTAGAGGCCAACTTTCGGAAAGAGGAACCGCCGTAATTGCTGCCGCTACAAAAGAGATGGCGATCGGCATTATAGCCACATGTATCCATCCCCATTTCAGGCCACGGTGGCTGGTAACCCGCCACGCCCATGCGACAAACCCCAATAACAAAGCAACAGAGGCAAGCCCTATGGTCTGCAAAAGCAAATCAGAAACATGCGCGCCTGCTGTTCCCAGAAGGTTAGAGGCAGGAGTTTCTGTTGAATGATTGAAATTTGGATCACCGGCTGAATAGGTAATCAGTGCGAGGCTACCCAGTATGGCAATCGCCAGCAGAAGGCAGCCGCCGACTTTAATCGCCAGTCGGTACAAAAATTCGGTACTGCCGTTTGGCAGGAGAGAAATAGACTTAGATCCGGAACCTTTAAAATTCATAACCTTATTCTATAAGCTATTGGCAAGGCGTATTAAAGCCTCTTCCGTCATTTCTGGATCAAATACTAGCGCAATACGGATATAAGGGATGCCGGGATTTACGCCGTTTGCATCTGTTCCGCTCAAATACTCACCGGGGAGCACGCGAACAGCGCAGTCAGTCCAGAGTTTTTTGGTCGCCGCAACGCCATCACCAACATTTAGCCACAGGAAAAATCCAGCGGGTGGCCGATAAAACTCAAACCGACCTGATAGGATCCGTTCAGCAATGTCAAAATTGGTACTGTAGCGGTCCCGGTTAATTTGAACGTGATCATCATCATTCCAAAGCGCTGCCGATGCGGCACAAATGGGGAGCGGTACGGCCGCGCCTGCAAAGTTTCGCAAATTGAGAAATGCTTTGGTCAATTTTGCGTCGCCAACGGAAAACCCAGATCGCATGCCTGCGCCGCTGGACCGTTTAGAGAGCGAATGAAAGGACATGACATTGTCTAGACTGCCGCCAAGTTCGTTGCAAACCTCCAAAATTCCGACCGGAGCTTCAGCGTTATAAATTTCCGTATAGCATTCATCGACAATGAGAGTGAAATCGTATTTTCGAGCGAGTTCGAGCGCGCGGAGCAGATACGCTTTTCCAGCGATTGTGCCTTGGGGGTTGGATGGATTGCACAGAAAAAATCCGGTGCAGCGGTGCAGGGTATCTTCATCCAAGGCATCAAGATCTGGAAAGAAATTGATGTCTTTTGTTGCGTTCAAAAAAACGGGCTCAGCGCCTGCCATGACGGCTGCTGCGTGATACACGTGATAATACGGGTTTGGGATCAAAAAAATTGGTTTTTGTTCTGTTCGGGATGGATCAGTAATCACTTGGGCAAGCATATACAGAGCTTCTTTAGTCCCGTTGGCTGGCGTGATGTGCGCATCGGCGTCGATCATCCCCTCTGGCAGTTGGTACCTGCGGTTCAGCCAGTTGCAAGTGGCGGCGCGAAGTTCCGGCGTAGCGTTTCCAGGTGGGTATTTTCCGTATAGATGATCATTTTCGATCAATACGTCTTTCATGAGCTGCGGAGGTTGGTTTTGAGGCTCGCCAATGGTCAAGGCAAGTGGAGACAAATTAGGCGCTGGTTCAAGAGGGTCCAGAAGGCTGCGCAAAGCGACAAAAGGGGAGTTTCTCAAGTTTGCTAAATCAGGGTTCATTATTGCAGGGCCACTGTTTGAAGAATATTGATTGGCTACAATCTTCTTTTTTGCACGTCCAGATTATTTTTGCACTCTATTTTGCTCGACTTGCATGTTTCTTGCACCGGTACAAAGTAGCAACCAAGGTAATTATTGAGGGAGTTTTGGATATCGATGTTCGCACGTTAGTTGGTCGAATTTTCCTAAAATTTTATCTATCATACCACATATAGATATATTCATGGTTTGTTCTATATTAGAAGTTATATTACCAAAAACTTTAGTAGTAATCCTCCCAATTGAGGTAACACAAATGTGATAATCCAATTGGGAGGTTAGAAACTTAACGCAAATCTTCTTCAGGGTATGCGCCAATTTTGTGAATACTGAGGTCGGCACCTTCAAATTCAGATTGCTCGTCCAGACGGATACCAACGGTGAGTTTCAGTAGACCATACACGACCAACCCCACAATCAATGCGTAGGCACAGCCAAGCAAACTGACGAGGATCTGAACTGTCAAGCTAACACCGCCAAGTCCGCCGAGCGCTTCAAGACCGAAGATGCCAGCCGCAATGCCGCCCCATAATCCGCAAAGGCCATGTAATGGCCAAACGCCTAAAACATCATCAATTTTCAACTTGTTCTGGCAATATGTGAATGCATAAACAAATAACGCGCCCGCGATACCGCCCGTTGCAAGTGCCCCAAGAGGATGCATGATGTCAGATCCCGCACAAACAGCGACTAGTCCTGCCAATGCACCGTTGTGCACAAAGCCTGGATCGTTTCGTCCCGTAACTAGCGCGGCTAGAATACCGCCAACCATTGCCATGAGTGAATTGATGGCCACAAGGCCTGAAATACCATCTATGGCTTGCGCGCTCATGACGTTAAAGCCGAACCAGCCGATACAAAGAATCCATGAACCCAGTGCGAGGAAGGGAATGTTTGAAGGCGGTATGCCAACGACGGCACCGTTTTTGCGGTAGCGACCCATGCGGGCACCTAAAAATATGACTGCGCCCAAAGCAATCCAGCCGCCCACGGCGTGAACCACAATAGAGCCCGCAAAATCGTGGAACCCGTATCCGAACATGCCTTCAAGGTATGTTTGAAAGCCAAAATTGCCGTTCCAGATAATGCCTTCGAAAAAAGGGTAGGCAAGTGCAGTCAGTACAGCCGTGGCTGCAAGCTGCGGCCAAAATTTGGCGCGTTCTGCAATGCCGCCTGAAATGATGGCTGGAATGGCGGCCGCGAATGTGAGGAGGAAGAAGAATTTTACCAGATCGTAGCCATTGCTTGCAAAGCTGTAGCCTTCTGCTTTTGCGGAGCCAGAAAGCACGGCCGCATTGACAAAGAAGTCAACACCGTAGGCAACGCCATAGCCGATCATGAAGTAGCAGATTGTTGATAATGCAAAATCCACCAGAATTTTTACCAGCGCATTGACTTGGTTTTTCCGCCGCACCGTTCCCACTTCTAAAAAAGCGAAACCCGCATGCATGGCAAAAACCATGATGGCACCTAATAAAATAAACAGGACGTCAGTTCCTGTGGTGTCCGTATCCATATTTTTATTCCTCAATTCAGCGGCAAGACACTGTTTAAAACAGCGCTTAGTCGGTGCTAACCTATCAAGGACTGTGCCAACATGGAAAACTGCTGAATATTAAGGCGAAAATGGTTTTTGGGGAGGGTCAAAAAAGTGCAACTGCCCAAATATTGATCAAGTGAAGATCATTATTTGAGCAGTTGCCTTTTCACTGAGCAGGGGGTGCGAGGGAAGCACGCCTGTTCAGCAATGGAAAAGTGGTTAGGATGATGGACCAAATTCTGGGTATGCTTCCAGTCCAAGTTCAGCTTTGTCGAGGCCGTTGACTTCGTCCTCTTCGCTGGCTCGAATACCGACTGTGTATTTAAGAGCTAACCACACAGCAGTACTTGTAACGATCACAAAAGCGCCGATTGAGACGATGCCTGTTACTTGTACGGCAAGGGTTGCGTCTGCGTCTGTCAGGACAACTGCAAGAGTTCCCCAAATACCAGCAACCAAATGAGCTGAAATGGCACCAACAACGTCATCAATTTTTAGTTTATCGAAGAACGGTACTGCGAAGACAACCAAGATACCGCCAACAGCACCAATGATGATGGCCATGCCAATGGATGGATCTGCAGGTTCAGCTGTAATAGAAACCAGACCAGCGATGGCACCGTTGAGGGCCATTGTCAGATCAACTTTCTTATAGAGGATCTGGGTTGTTGCCATTGCTGCGAGAACGCCGCCAACTGCTGCCATATTTGTATTGGCAAAAACATTCGCCATTTCAATAACCGCTTCAGCTGAACCAAGAGCCAGTACTGAGCCGCCGTTAAAGCCGAACCAGCCGAGCCACAGAATGAATGTGCCGAGTGTTGCAAGAGGTAGGTTTGCGCCCGGAATAGGTTGAACCCGACCGTCTTTGCTGTATTTGCCTTTACGTGGTCCAAGAATAACAGCACCAGTAAGAGCAGCCCAGCCGCCAACGGAATGCACAAGTGTAGAGCCAGCGTAATCAGAGAAGCCCATTTCGGCAAGCCATCCGCCGCCCCAAACCCAAGACCCTTGGATTGGGTAAATAACAGCCGTCAGGATTAACACGAAGGCAAGGAAAGGCCACAATTTGATGCGTTCAGCAACGGCACCAGAAACGATTGATGCGGCAGTTGCCACAAATACCATTTGGAAGAACCAGTCAGAAGACGCTGAATAGCCACCATCTGCAAACACGCCTTTAAGAGCATCAGCATCGTCAGCAGTCCAGAACGGACTGAAGCTTCCGATAAAGCCTGTGACGTCCATATACATGAGGTTGTAGCCAACGAGGTAGAACGTTAGGGCTGCAACAGAATAAAGGGCAATATTCTTAAGGCAGATTGTTGCTGTATTTTTCTTACGAACCAAACCAGCTTCGAGCATGGCGAAACCAGCGGCCATCCACATAACAAGGGCGCCGTTCAGTAAGAATGAGAAAGAGTTAAAGATAAAGGCTGTTTCCCCGTCAACAGCAGCGTTTGCCGCACCAGGAAGAAAAGCCATGATCGCAGCACTTGCTGCCACGGCTTTTTTATTTACTCGTAAATCACGCATGGGATACTCTCCTAGAGTGCGTCTGCATCTGTTTCGCCGG
>CAJXWA010000155.1 GCA_913062525.1 uncultured Alphaproteobacteria bacterium
CGATGATGCATATCTCAATTCAGTGCAAAAAATGCATAGTGAGACGTCTGGTGCGTTTTCAGGATATGGGATTGCAACAACCAACCTGCAGCAACCTCAGGTCAATTTCTGCGGCGGCGATACTTATATCCAAAAGGAAGGCATCAATAACGATTTTGGCATATTTGATACGCCCGATGCCTTTTTCCAAAGGCATGAAGGGAACGAAAAAGGCCTCAAAGGCTGGCTTTACTCCAACCTTCTAAGGCATTTTTTCAACAGAAATCTTGATAAGATTCGGAATAGAAATCCAGCTATATCAAAAAGTTAGCTATTTTCTTTCTTAAATTCAGCAACGGCCCGTTTTAGCATCGTATATTCTGCACATCCAAATGTGCAGATATCATCTAGCTTCGCTAAATGGGTTTCTGCTTTTTGCAAGTCACCGATTTTCAAGTATGCCTCGCCGACGTATTCATTGGCCCCTTTATGATTGGGGTTTATGGTAAGAGCTTTCCCATATGCAGCAAAGGCGTCATCCATTTTGTCCAACTGCCGGTTTGCAAAACCCAGATAATTATACGCATCCGCATTTTTTTCATCTGTCTTTACGACAGCTGAAAAGGATTGCACGGCTTGATCCCAGTTCTTTTGGTCAATGAACTTCTTACCAGCAGCAAAAGCCGGGTTTGCGGGTTTCTCAGCCTTCGTTGTATCCGAGCTACTGCCCATTGCGAACACAATCTCTGCGCTCAATAGTTGAGTTGCTGCGATTGCGTATAATACTAGAAATATGCGTTTGAATTTCATGTTTAGCCCTCACCAAGTTTATGATCTTACCCTACTACAGATAAAGCACTATAGGCTAGTGAGACGCGCACCCAAATTGCGCGCCGTCACATAATTGATCAACACTTTATGGTGATTAAGCGTTCCGAAGAAGAATTGCAGTAAAGAAACCGTCTGTTCCCTGGGTTTCCGGTGTCAATTCCATGAACTCGCCGCTCATTTCTCCGCCGATTTCTGCATCTGACCACGCTTGAGAAGCATTATGAACTTTAAACTCAGGGTGATCAGCAAGGAAGCGCTTAATCTGCTCCCCATTTTCATCACTCAAAATGGAGCAAGTCGCGTAAACGAGTTTACCGCCCGGCGCAACAAGGTCAGATGCCTTATTCAGAATATCAATTTGCATATCCTGAAGTTCGACAAGTCTTTCTTCCGTCAAGTGCCAGCGTTGTTCAGGTTGGCGCCGCCATGAGCCAGATCCACTGCAAGGTGCATCAACAAAAACAATGTCCATTTTGCCTGGAAGGCGATGAAGGACACTCTCTTCTGGGAGTTCATCCACAAGAACATGAGATTGAACGATGTGAAGATTGGCCCGTTTACAGCGGGACGCAACATCCCGCATGCGCCGTGCTTCAATATCAAGGGCATATATTTGCCCTTCATTTGCCATATTGGCACCCATCGCAAGTGTTTTTCCGCCGCCGCCCGCACAGTAATCAACGACTTGTAGTCCCGGCCCCGCTTCTGCCAGCAATGCAGATACTTGAGCGGCTTCGTCTTGTATTTCTAATATTCCGTCTTTTAGCAAACTATGCGCCGCCAGATTCTGGCGGTTTTCGATGATAATACCGATTGGTGACAATTCAGTTTTCCGAACTTCAATCCCCTCGTCAGTCATTTGCTTGAGCACATCATCGCGGGTCGCCTTAAGGCTGTTCACCCGAAAGGTTACAGGCGCGCGGTCCGTGTAAGCGGCCATAATATCCAGTGAACGATCGCCATATTGAGTTTGAAGTTTATCAGCAATCCAGCTTGGGAAATTACCCTTAACATGATTTGGCATCTCTGCCGCATCAATATCTGTCAATGTCCGAAGAGCTGTTGCTTCTTCTTCAGTTGGAACATCGAGAGCATGGGTTCCGACAAAATTTGTCTCGATCACGCTTTCAATATCTTGCTGATCCAATACTACAGTTGCGACAATAGCCCGCATCCGATTGGTTTGTTCCAGACCTAATTTTTCGAGCGTCCAGTCAATCTCGCCCATACGCCTGAGAACTGAGTATAAAAACTCAGATACCCAGCGGCGATCTTTTGACCCTGCGTAGCGGCGCGTGCGAAAATAGCCGCCGACGACTTGCTCCGCCCGTCCGGTGGTTCCGAAAATTGTATCAAGAAGTTCAACAACGGCACTTAACCGGGCAGACGGGGTCATAATGTATCCTAACGAGATTTAGCTCTGGCGATAATTTGGGGCTTCGCGGGTAATAGCAACGTCATGAACATGACTTTCCTTCAACCCGGCATTTGTAATACGAACAAAGTTTGCATTTTCTTGTAGAAGTGCAATCGAAGCGCTGCCTGTATAACCCATTGCAGCCTTTAGTCCACCTACAAGTTGGTGAATGATCGCATTAGCTGACCCCCGATGAGGGACACGGCCTTCAATTCCTTCTGGAACAAGCTTCAAATTATCTGAAACTTCTTCTTGGAAATACCGATCCGCTGATCCGCGAGCCATGGCCCCCAAAGATCCCATTCCGCGGTAAGATTTGAATGATCTTCCTTGGTACAGAAAGACTTCACCAGGACTTTCATCTGTGCCGGCCAGCAAAGAGCCAACCATGGCGCAACTTGCTCCGCCTGCCAGCGCTTTCGCCAAATCACCGGATGTTTTAATACCACCATCCGCAATAACCGGAATGTTATGTTTTGCAGCAACTTCAGCAGCATCCATAATGGCTGTGAGCTGCGGTGTTCCCACACCTGCAACGATCCGTGTTGTACAGATAGAACCCGGTCCAATACCAACCTTGACTGCGTCAACACCGGCCCCAATGAGGGCTTCAGTACCAGACGCTGTTGCAACATTACCGCCGATCACCTGAACATCTCCGCTCAATGCTTTTACCCGGGTGACTGCTTCTAAAACGCGGGATGAGTGACCATGGGCTGTATCAACGACCAACACATCGACACCTGAGTTGATGAGCTCTTTTGCGCGCTCTAACCCGTCATCACCAATTCCGATGGCGGCGGCAACCCGAAGGCGTCCTTGATCATCTTTAGAAGCGCTTGGATAGAGTTTAGCCCGTTCGATATCTTTTACCGTGATCAGTCCAATACAGCTATATTTACCGTCCACAACCAACAGTTTTTCAATACGATATTTATGAAGAAGCTTTTTAGCTTCTTCTTGGCTGGCGCCTTCGCGCACTGTCACCAAATTATCGCGGGTCATCAGCTCATATACTGCCTGACTTTCGTCAGTTGCAAAACGCACGTCTCGGTTGGTCAAAATTCCAACGAGTTTACGGGTTCCGCGTTCGGTCACTGGAATACCTGAAATGTTGTGCAATTGCATTAACGCTAGTGCATCCGACAAAGGCGCATCAGGGGAGATGGTAAGCGGATCAACCACCATACCGGCTTCGAATTTTTTAACCCGCTGAACCTCTTTAGCCTGCTCTTCTAAGGACAGGTTTTTGTGGATCACACCAATACCACCCGATTGCGCCATCGCGATGGCCATTCTGGCTTCAGTAACCGTATCCATTGCACTGGAAATCAAAGGGATTCCAAGTTCAATTTTATTGGTCAATCTGGTGGTTGTACTTGCTTGGGCTGGGAGGATGTCTGAGGCTGCAGGTTGCAGCAAAACATCATCAAATGTATAGGCTTCACGGATTTTCATGGCAACTCCTTGAGAATTGCAGCGCAATCATAACGGCAACTTTTGAAATTCCTAGTTCTAAAATGAGAGAAGCCTCTTTTTTTAAAAAAAGGCTTTTTGTCTCTCTATTTCAGTAGCATTTCGATCATTCTGTCCGTCGATACGAACTGAATATAAGTCTTTGTTTTATGTCTTTCCGCGGAACCCAGTGGCAACGACATACGCTTCTCGCGAATCTGCGCGGCTGGCTTCTGGTTTTGCATGACGAACCGTTGAGAAATTTTTCTTCAACAATTCAAGAATATCGTTCTCAGTACCGCCCTTTAAAACCTTGGCGATAAACACCCCGCCAGGTGCCAAAACGTCGACCGCAAAATCCAATGCCAACTCACACATATACACAATCCGTATATGGTCTGTCTGACGATGTCCTGTTGTCGGAGCCGCCATGTCGGATATTACCGCGTTCACGGGTCCGCCAAGCATTTCTTTCACTTTCACATCAGCATCATCTTCAGTGAAATCGAGCTGAATAACTTTAGCACCGGCCATAGGCTCCATTACAAGAATGTCCAAAGCCAACACTTGCCCTTTGCCTTTCAAGGCACCGACACGATCAATAGCGACCTGCGTCCAACCGCCAGGGGCTGCGCCCAGATCAACAACAGAATCTCCGGGCTTCAAAAGTTTATATTTATCATCGAGTTGCATAAGTTTAAATGCTGCCCGAGATCGTAGGCCACGCGCCCTAGCCTCAACCACGTATGGGTCGTTGAGCTGTCGCTCTAACCAGAGAGTTGACGAAACTTTCCGTCCGCGCGCCGATTTAACTTTCGTGTGTAGAAGCCGACCAGTGGTATCACTGCTACCACGCGCGCCCGGCTTCTTTTTTCCGTTTTTTTCTGTCATTATACTACTTTATCGGTTTCAGCCTGAGCTGCCGCATTATCTGCATTTTCTAATTCACTGTCGGCATCTCTCATCAATCCCAACAGTAAGCCTTCACGAACACCGCGATCAGCCACTCTAATTTTGCGAACCGGCCATGTGTTATACATTGCATGAACAATCGCGCAGCCAGAGACGACTAAATCGGCCCGCTCTACACCTATACATGGTTCTTTTGATCGCGCTTCATAGTCACTTCGTGCCAAACGTTCACAGATTTCGATCATTTTTGATGTTTTCAGCCACGATCCGTCAACCCGTCGGCGGTTATACCTCTTTAAACCAAAATGTACACCGGCAAGAGTTGTCACGGTTCCAGACGTCCCTAGCATCTGAACACGTCCTTTATGGATGTGCTCTGCGATACCATGGGTTTTCTCGAAAGCATCAACGTGGCTAGCAACATCAGCGATCATAGCTTGATACGCCCCAGCAGATGCCGAAACATCTCCGTGACGCTCCGTTAATGAGACGACGCCGTAAGGTATAGACGTCCAGCCGATAATATCATTCTGCCCGCCGCGTCCAAGACGCACCCAGACCAACTCTGTACTTCCGCCGCCCACATCAAATACGAGAGCATATTGATTTCGGTAATCCAGCAGCGGAGAACAGCCCAGCATTGCCAGCTTTGCTTCTTCCTCTGTTGTAATAATATCCAATTCCATACCGACTTCTTCTTTTACTCTTAGAAGAAATTCAGAACTGTTGCTGGCTATTCGGCAGACTTCAGTTGCAACACAGCGCATGCGGGACACCCCGCGTTTGCTCATTTTTTCAGCACATATGTTTAGTGCCTCAATGGTTCGGTTTATCGCATCGTCAGATAGTTTCCCGCTCTGACTAACGCCCTCACCCAGGCGGACAATTCTTGAAAAGCTATCGATTACCCGAAAACTACTCGCTTCTGGTTTTGCCACCAACAAACGGCAATTATTCGTCCCTAAATCCACGGCCCCGTATGTGTGGGACCATCTACCTTTATTCCAGCTATCAGATTTAGGTTTTCTTCGATATCTCCTTTTGTTGTCACGCCCCTTGTTAGGACTATTTGACAGTGTCACGCAAACTGCCCTCCAGGACATAGATTGTTGGGTACAATGACCCTTTGTTGCCAAGAGTAACAGCTTTCACCGAAAATTTTCAGCAAAATTTTTATTCATCCAATTTCCAAGTCATTTCACAGCAAGGCTGCCCGAACCTGTTTTTCCGACCAGGGCAACATTTTTGATCTGAGTGTTTTGTCCATTAGGGCGAAACACCTCCTATTTTCGTTTATGTCAGATTTTCGTTACACAGAAATTCGGCTAAAATGTGAAAAGCAAATCTTCAGAGTGCGATATTTCTTTGAAAATCACCCCATTTCCGTTGGGTATCTCTACAGAATCACTTTTATTACATTTATTTGATTTTAATGAAGGCGAATTCAAAATCTGGCGACCTCTGGATCCCCCGCCCGTTTTTCGACCTTTTCAATCTGTTTGCGTGACAATTGGAACGAATTTTTACGAAAATATTACGAAAAACTTAATCTTATACCTCAAACGGGGGATGCTTTTGTCCCATCCAACGTTAGTATGCTGGTAATAGAAAAATTTTGAGCAGTGCATTTCTGCTTATATGAATGAATAGATAATCGTGTTTTTGGGGAAGAAATCATGGCTAAATCAGAAAATGGTATTGTAAGTGCAAGTACAGACGGCACTGTAGTAGTTGTAGAAGCAGGTCAAAACATCCTCCTTGATGTAACGAGCCCAGATCTTGTGGTGTTCTCACAAGACGGCAGTGACCTTATAATTACATCAATCGCTGATGGTAGTAAGATTGAGCTCGAAGGCTTCTTCTCGCAAGCCGGTAGCGAACTCCCTCCCCAACTTACACTTTCTGATGGATCGGTTATTACAGCAGCTGATGTCACTGGATTGGTCGAAGCCTTCGATCCGGGTGCCGTAGCACCTGCGGCCGGCGGCGCAGCTGGTGGAGCTGGCGGCGGTGCCAGTTTTAGTGCTTATGAAGATGACGGCATTGGTGAAGGCCTCGGCATTGAGGGCCTACTTGATCCAACAGCTCTTGGCTTCCCCGCTGACGAACCGCTTGAATTCGCAATCGCTCTTCCAGGACAACCTCAATTCCTCCTTAACGAAATTGGTCTTGGAACTGATCTGTTCGGCCGTGGTGACGGTAGTGGAGAAAGTAGATTTAAAGAAGAAGAGCCAAGCGACCTGGAGCAGCAAATGGCTGCACTTGGAAACGCTAGCATTGACGCGTTCATTGAGGCGGCTTCTGGCGAGCAAGTTGATTTCATTGAACTTCGTAATAATACGGGTTCTAATCAATCAACGGGCGGCAATGGCGCATCAAGTGTTGGAGAAGGTGTCACAACTATTTCCATCATTGGCCCAGAGGGAGATCCAATCTCTTTCGAACTGCCGAATATAACAGTGCCATCTGGTGGTCACTTATTGATCTTGCAAGCTGATCCAAGCGATGAAGCCGACTCTGATGTTTCAACACTTTATCTTGTGTTTAATGCAGATGGCGACATTATTGGCGGCGGCCCGCTGGCAGCTTCTGACGACTGGCCAATGGGCAATGACACAACTGAGCCAATCGGTGTTCTTGTAACTTGGTCTTTAGGCGGCGGTAGTGTTGCTCAACTTGACACTTTCCTTGCCAATGGTGCGGAGTTTGAACCTCTTGCTCTAAATGATAACTGGGTAGGCTTACCTGAAGACGCGGCTGTTCTTGATATCTTTGGGGATAGCGCAACTTTCAACGGCCAAATTTCAACTCAAGAAGTTGTTAGTGATCCAATTTTTGAAGCCTATGCACCTGTAACACTTGCAGATATGATTGCGGCAGGTCCTCTGGGCGAAGATTTCTTCCACGACATTCCTATAAATAACATATTTGGCCGTGTTGATAATTTCGATTCAGACACTGCTGGTGATTGGACAACAGGTGGGACGCCAACTCCAGGTCTAGTGAATAACGGTGAAATTGCTGATTATAATGGCCCTATTGAAGTTGATAAAGATCCGTCGAACAGCAGTCCAGAAGATGCGCAGAACCTAGATGAGATTTTCGGTGTAGGCTCTAATCCAAATGTAGAAGGGTCTGATGACAACCCTCATGTGACTGTCACTGCCACCGGAACTGGTGAACACGATTGGTATAGCTTTACTGTTCTTGCTGATGGAACCCGCGTTATCATGGACCTAGACGGTGGTTATGGTGTTGCAGGTGACCAGCCAGAAGACTTCGATTCTGTGATGTTCCTGTATGATGCCGACGGCAATTTGGTCGATTCCAGTGATGACGATGCTGATGACCTCGGATCTCATGATAACTACGACTCTTATATCAATACAACACTTCCTGCCGGGGTGTATTATGTAGCTGTAACGCGGTATCCAGATGACGATGGTTACGAAGACGGACCAGGCCCGTTTAATCCTGATGCTGATTCAGTCGAAGAAGGTCAAACATACTCGTTGCATATTACTATTGAGAACGGCGGCGGCATCGTCGATCCGAACCCACAAGATCCATATAATGACGATATGAACCCAGGCCAGCCAACTGGTCCGGAAGCAACTGCAGATGAAGAGTTGGACAACAATGGCCAAAATGTCATCATCGTTGGCGAAAACGAAGACGAATTCCTAAATACTGTCACTGGCGCCATTGAAGGCGGCCGCGCGCAGGACTTCCTTGTTGGCGGTGAAGGCAATGACATTCTCGCTGGTGGCGCTCACAACGATTACCTCGAAGGTGGTTCAGGCAACGACATTCTAGAAGGTAACTCTGGCGGCGATGTTCTCATCGA
>CAJXWA010000156.1 GCA_913062525.1 uncultured Alphaproteobacteria bacterium
TTGGCGTCCACCATATCTACAAAACGTTGAAAAAGGTAATGGCTGTCTTGCGGGCCGGGGCTCGCTTCTGGATGATACTGGACAGAAAAAACAGGTTTTCCATCAAGGCTTAAGCCTTCAACAACACCATCAAATAAGGATTTATGTGTTTCCGTTACACCAGCGGGCAGGCTCTCGCGTTTGACTACAAACCCATGGTTCTGCGAGGTGATTTCTACTTTACCCGTTGTCAGATCTTTAACGGGTTGATTGGCTCCGCGATGACCTTGTTTCATTTTCAGGGTCTCTGCACCAACAGCAAGAGCGAGCATCTGATGGCCAAGACAAATTCCAAACATTGGGATGCCACTATCGATGCATTGCTGAATAACCGGTACGGCATATTTCCCCGTCGCAGCCGGATCACCCGGGCCGTTGGCTAAGAAAATACCATCTGGCTTATGAGACATAATATCATCGAAACTGGCACTGGCGGGGACCACTGTGATCGCGCAATCAAGAGACGCGAGGCAGCGCAAGATGTTCTTTTTAATACCGTAGTCAACAGCTACAATATGTCGCTTTGGAGTGGTCAGATCGCCAAAGCCGGAATTGATGTCCCAGTTTGTTTCGGTCCAAGAATAGGTCTCGGTGCAAGATACATCTTTCGCTAGATCCATACCTTCAAGGCCGGGCCAGTCAGCGGCCTTCTTCTTTAAGGCGTCCAAATCAAACTTGCCATCAGGATTATGAGCAATGATGCCATTTGGCGCGCCTGTCTCCCTGATGACATGGGTAAGCCTGCGCGTGTCGACACCAGAAATGCCAATTAATCCGCGCTTCTTCAACCAATCATTGAGGTTTCCTGCCGCTCGCCAGTTAGCTTGTTCGGTAATATCGGCCCGAATAATCAGGCCATTAGCGGCGACGCCATCCGTTTCAATATCTTCGTCATTGAAACCAACATTACCGATATGGGGGAAAGTGAAGGTAATCATTTGCCCTGCAAACGAAGGATCCGTCAAACTTTCCTGATAACCAGTAATGGAAGTATTGAAGCATACTTCACCAGTTGTCTCGCCAGTTTCTCCGACCCCAAAGCCGTGGAAAACAGTTCCGTCACTTAACACAAGTACTGCTGTTGCTGTCCGTGTTTCGTGTAAATCTATTGCATTGATTGATTTAGACATGACTATAGGGACCCCTTGCGATAAGCGCTGGGCCGCAATCCTTTTACCGATATAGATATTGACGCGGGAAGATAGGGTAAAGTGGCTCTTTCGTCAAGTTCTTGATGCTAAATTTTTTCCTTTAAAAACAATGACTTACACGAAAGTTTTGGTTTGCTAAAATTCAAGCGGTGCGGTACTATGCTCGCTTTCTTTGGCTACTATTTAAGTGATTATGATCCGTATTGAATTAAAAGACTCGCTAAAAGGCGCAATGAAATCAAAGGATAAGCGGAAATTATCCACTTTGAGATTGATCCTTGCCACGCTTCATGACCGAGATATTGCTGCCCGCGAGAAGGGGAGTGAAGAGGGAATCGGTGACGACGAGATTCTTCAAATGCTAACCACTATGGTTCGACAAAGGCGCGATTCTATCGCAGCTTATGAAGAGGGTGGTCGCGTTGATCTTGCCACGTCTGAGCAGGAAGAAATCGACATCATCGCGAAATACCTTCCAAAGCAATTTGATGAAGGCGAGATGACACGCGTAATTGGCGAGATAATCGGCGATATTGGCGCAAAGGGCTTAAAGGACATGGGAAAAACCATGGCAGCTCTTAAAAGCAAATACGCAGGTCGCATGGACTTTGCCAAAGCCAGTGCACTTGTTAAGTCCGCACTAGGTGCTTAAACTCCCCAACGGTTACCGCAGCGAAAATTTTCAAGACTGCTGCGGGACATATCGGGGATAAGTATGGCCTTTTCACAGCAATTTTTGGATGAGATCAGAAACCGAGTAAGTTTATCAGAACTTATTGGTCGGCGGACGAAACTTGTCAAAAAAGGACGTGAATATTCAGGCCTTTGCCCTTTTCATAATGAAAAATCCCCCTCTTTCACCGTGAATGAAGAAAAAGGGTTTTACCATTGCTTCGGCTGTGGTGCTCATGGCGACCAAGTTGAGTTCATAAAGCAAACTGAAGGCTTGAGTTTTCGAGATACCATAGAGCGACTTGCAGATTTGGCCGGCCTTGATATGCCGGTGGAGCGACCGCAAGAGCGAGAACGTCAGAAGCGTGCGGCAACCCTTCATGATGTGATGGAGGCAGCGGCCAATTGGTTTTCGAGCCAGCTCATGTCTCAAAACGGTTCCGGTGCGAGAGGTTATCTTGATCGCCGGCAAGTGTCTGAAGGGGCACGAACGCAATTTCGGTTAGGCTTTGCTCCCTCGTCTCGAACCGCAATGAAAGAAGCCTTACTTGCACGCGGTGTGTCAGAAGACTTGATGATCGAAGCGGGGCTTATCATTAAACCCGACGGCGACAAGGCAACCTATGATCGGTTTCGGGACAGGTTGATGTTCCCAATTACTGACCGGCAAGATCGTGTGATCGCTTTTGGTGGTAGGGCCTTGGGAGATGCACCAGCAAAATATTTAAACTCTCCAGATACCCCGCTTTTCCATAAAGGCCATATTCTATACAATATGGCCTCTGCCAGACGCAAAGCCTTCGACACCGGGCAAGTTGTTGTTGCTGAAGGCTATATGGATGTGATTGCCTTGGCAGAGGCTGGATTTGACCATGCCGTTGCTCCGCTTGGAACGGCGGTTACTGAAGACCAACTTCGGATTTTGTGGCAAATGGCGCCTGAGCCTATCATGTGCCTTGATGGAGACAGTGCAGGTTGGCGTGCAGCCCTTCGAACAGCTGAGAGAGCGTTGGCTTTGTTAAAGCCCGGATATTCTTTGCGATTTGCCCTGATGCCTGAAGGTGTTGACCCTGATGATTTGATCCGATCTGAAGGATCCACTGCTATGGCTGAAATTTTGGGACGTGCCTTGCCGCTTTCTGAGTTGCTGTGGCGCAAGGAAATGCAAGATCGCAAATTGGATACGCCGGAACAGAAAGCAGCCTTTGAGCGTGCGTTGGCGGAAATCGCCGAGCAAATGGAAGACCAAACGGTTCGCGGATATTATCAGCAATATTTCAAAGATCGTCTTTGGACTTGGAACAGAGAACAGAAAAAAGCGGCTTTTGAAAACGCTAACAAGGGGCGCAAAGATAACCGATTCGGACGATTCGCGAATCAAAAACGTGATTTCGGATCAAAAAGAGGATTAATCGGTGCCGCGCCCGTTGGAAATAACTGGGGACGCGGTGAGCAATTAATGGTGCTCGCAGTGCTCAACCACCCGGAAATCCTCGATAAATACTTTGAAGATTTTGCAAGTCTTCAGATGTCTTCGGGTAGCCTTGACAGGCTGCACCATGCAATCATAGAAATTGCTACATCCGAATCAGACCTTGACTACGAAGGTATGAAGCACCACTTAACCAACCGTGGACTATCCGATTTGTCCCATGGCTTGGAACAGTCGGCCGGAGAGTCTCTGGATTGGTATGTAACCAGAGGCGCGGCATTGGAAGATGCAACAACAGGATGGTTACATTTGCTGGCGCGTCAGAAGCGAGATTTGCTGACGGCGGAAGTCAAAGTAGCACAAGAATTATTTGGGAATGAGGCAACGCGCCAAAATCTCGACCGCTTAACACATGCTAAAAAAGCTCTGCATGAGGCAGAGGGTACAGAGGCGGATCTGGATGGTTTTGGAGTTGCTTCAGGTAGAGAAACCGGTTTTTAGATGAATTTGTCATGAGATGTGAAACTGCTCAGGTTTTACGTCGTGACTTCAGGAGTTAGTTTTTTATGGCTACAAAAAGCGCAGAGGCAGTGGAAACTACCGAGCAGCGGGAAGAAACGCCGGACAGTCCTTTGATTGATGCTTCACAAGCAGCCGTCAAAAAGATGCTGAACAAGGCGAAAGAAAAAGGATTTGTCACTTTTGACGAATTGAACGCTGTTTTACCTCAAGATCAGATGTCTTCAGAACAAATTGAAGACACCATGTCTTTGTTGTCTGAAATGGGCATCAACGTTGTGGAAAACGAAGAAGCGGCTGAAGAAGCCTCTTCTGAAGGGGGTGACCAGGAAACTGTCGAAGAGACAGCAACTGAAAAAGTTCCCGAAAAAGCTGCATCAACAACGGGTGATCGAACCGACGATCCCGTCAGAATGTATCTTCGCGAAATGGGAACGGTTGAGCTTCTGTCCCGTGAAGGTGAAATCGCGATTGCCAAGCGAATTGAAGCTGGGCGCGGCAAAATGATTGGCGCGATTTGCGAAAGCCCATTAACTATTCGGGCTATTCTGAATTGGCGCGAGTTGATGTTACAAGAACAACTCTTGTTACGAGACGTGATCGATCTGGACGCAACTTACGGAGCCGGCGCTGCTGCTGAAAAAGCACTGCAAGAAGGCTTCAATGAGGAAAGCGAAGACGAGACAACTCCTGCGGCTGATTTATCTGAAGACGGTAAAGAGGAAGAAACCTCAGAAGAAGAAACCAAAGAAGAGCCAGAATTGGATGAAGACGGAAATCCAGTTCGTCGCGAGGAAGAAGAGGAAGAGGAAGCCGAAGAGAACACCATGTCTCTGGCCGCTCTTGAAGAAACTCTTAAGCCGCAAGTTTTTGAGCGTTTCGATGAAATCGCGAAAACTTATAAAAAGCTTCATAAATTACAAGAAACGCGTCTAACGGCAGCTCTTGAAAATGATGTTGTTCCTAAAGCTCAAGAAAAGAAATACGATAAATTAAAAGCTGAGTTGGTTAAATTGATGGATGACGTCCATCTAACCAATAACCGTATTGAAGCTTTGGTCGACCAACTTTATGGCATTAATCGTCGCTTGATGAGCCTTGAAGGTAAACTTTTGCGTCTTGCAGAGCGTCACAAAGTGTCGCGTGTTAGCTTCCTTGAGAACTACTTTGGTTCAGAACTCGATCCAAACTGGATAGAAAAAGTAGGAAAGCTCAAAGCAAAGGGGTGGAAAGATTTTACGGCAACTGAAGCCGATAATATCAATGAAACTCGCAGTGAAATTATCAAAATTTCCTCTGAATTTGGCATGCCAATGAACGAATTCCGGCGCATTGTAGGAACAGTGCAAACCGGGGAACGTGAAGCCAGCAGAGCCAAAAAAGAGATGGTAGAAGCCAACCTTCGTTTGGTGATCTCCATTGCTAAAAAATACACGAACCGCGGTCTCCAATTCTTGGATCTTATTCAGGAAGGTAACATTGGTTTGATGAAGGCGGTTGATAAGTTTGAATATCGCCGCGGTTATAAATTCTCGACTTATGCGACTTGGTGGATCAGACAGGCAATTACACGTTCTATTGCAGATCAGGCCCGGACAATTCGTATTCCGGTTCACATGATTGAAACCATCAATAAATTGGTTCGGACATCACGTCAGATGTTGCATGAAATTGGCCGCGAGCCAACGCCGGAAGAATTGGCTGTTAAGCTTGGCATGCCACTTGAAAAAGTGCGTAAAGTCATGAAAATCGCTAAAGAGCCGATCAGCCTTGAAACACCCATTGGTGATGAGGAAGATAGCCATCTCGGCGATTTCATTCAGGATGAAAATGCTGTTCAGCCATTGGACGCTGCTATTCAGTCGAACTTGCGGGAGACTACAACACGGGTTCTGGCATCCTTAACACCTCGTGAGGAGCGCGTTCTCCGCATGCGATTTGGTATTGGTATGAACACGGATCACACTTTGGAAGAAGTGGGACAACAGTTCTCTGTTACACGTGAGCGTATCCGCCAGATTGAAGCCAAAGCGCTTCGGAAATTGAAACACCCAAGCCGCTCTCGCAAATTGCGGAGCTTCTTGGATACATAAATTCAGAAAAATTGATTTTAAAAGGGCGGAGCTTAGGCTTCGCCTTTTTTTATGTTCGGTATCCACGCCCTGCGTAATCGTACCCATGCAATTCCCGGTTTTCTGGTTTCTGCAGGTAGAAATTATTGTGATAGGATCTGATCTCTCGAATTTTGTCCTCTTGAAACACATACCACTCGCTACCGCGTAAAATCTCCGGTGTCCCTGTATCGGCTGGAACCCACGACATACTCCACTCGATAACAGCCTCTGGCTCTTGCGCCATAATATGGTCTAGCGTCCAGTTAGCTTGCGTTCTAGGGCCGATCTTGGCCCAATAGGTTGCGAGCGCATGGGCTCCAACGACTGGTGCATGATCGACAAAGTAATGAACAACATCGTCGGTAAATGTGGATTTCATTAAATCAACATCTGCGGTGTTGCAGCCTTGATAATAGGTTTTGATAATATCCGCATACGGATGGCCGCTTGCGATGCGCTGAAATTCTGAAGAGGGCATGTAACACTCACTTTATTATTCTAAGTTGGCGGATTGTTGTTGGATTTTAATTTCGGGACAAGCAAAATCAATACTGGGAATAAATTTTGCTGGAAATCACTATCGCTAATTGCATCTTTGAACTGAACAGGTTAAATAGTCACGAATACAGGAAGTCAGGCGTCAGATTTGATGTCTTGCAAATATGGGCCTGTAGCTCAGTTGGTTAGAGCCGACCGCTCATAACGGTCTGGTCGCAGGTTCGAGTCCTGCCGGGCCCACCACTCATTTTCAGGCGAACCCGGATCCAATCCAGGTTCGCCCCTGAACCCCGCAGAACCGGGGCCTTTGGCACTTATCAGATAATACAGAGATACTGGGTATGAGGCGATTTGGCCATTTTTCGCCATTCGTCTCTAGAGACCACTTTCAGGGTCCAATCCATTGATATTTTAAGGGTTTAGGTGGAGAAGCCGAGCCGTTTTCGTTGCTCTACCCAGTTGGTTGGTAGTGAACTTAGTCGCTTAAGATCGTTGATGCCTAGACTTTCTGTCTGACGGCCGTGGAGAATGTCTTCAACGATTGCTGGTGCAAGAAAAGCTAGCGGAAGAATTCGGCTGATTTCGGTGTCAAAGACTTTCTCTTGCCGTGCAATATCTTGAACAGAGTTGGCTTCTCCTGAAGCGAGTTGATCAAACCACAGCTTGGCTTGCGCTATCAGACGACAGAGGTGTGGATCAACTTCTTGCAGTTTCTTATGATTTCCTTCAATTACCAATTTTGCTTCAACACCTCTGCGGCGCAAAGAAATGGCCTTCTTGATGGTAATGGTGTCAGCATGATCACTTGAGTCTACGAAGGCAAAGACATCTAGTGTCTTTGCCAATGACCATCTCTTTAGATCTATGGAGATCGATTTTGATGATAGATTAATTCTTTGAATGATCGATTGAAGAAGTTTCTTTTTGGTGGAAGGTTCCCCTTCAACCAAATCATTTGTTAAGGCAATCGATTGATCCCTCAGAATTTTAAGATTAGAAGGAGCATGATCCGTAAAAAGCAATAAATCCATGAGCCTGCTTTGGCTGCCAAGAAGTTCGAGAATTATTTCGATGACAGCTGTTTCTAGCGTTTTTGCTGGAAGACGCCACCCACTATCACATAAATGAGCATCATGCATAAGTTGCTTGGAGATGTAATAATGGTAACGTTTCTCTTTTTTCTTGGCTTGCGATTGATAAAGAGGCTCACCATTTGCATCGAATATTAATCGAGTGAGAAGAAAAGGGGCTCTGGTATTTACGTTCAGTGATCTATTACTGGTATTGTCTGCCAGAATACGTTGTACGGTACTCCAGGTTTCCTGATCAATAATGGCTTTATGTTGCCCTGGATAGGTTTCACCTTTGTGTGGAACTCTCCCGATATAGAGGGGGTTGGAAAGCAGGCGGTATAGGCTGCCTCGGGAGAAGGGTTTATTCCCAATCAACAATCCGTTTTTGCGAACATGCTGCTTGGTGGTAATTTTGAGATGTATCATCTGTTCTCCAAGCCGCCTGACTGTTCTCAGCTCGATATAGAGATTGAATATTTTCTGAATTGTGGCCGCTTCAATTTTATTGATGACAAGCTTACGATCATCGACATCATATCCCAGCGGTAGTTGTCCTCCCATCCAGATGCCTTTTTTCTTTGAAGCTGCAATCTTGTCGCGAATGCGTTCCGCGGTAACCTCTCGTTCGAACTGAGCAAATGACAGAAGTACATTGAGCGTCAGTCTGCCCATCGAGGACGTGGTGTTGAACTGCTGTGTGACAGACACAAAGGAAACCCCGTGGGCGTCGAGCTGCTCGATGATCGTGGAGAAGTCCCCAAGCGATCGGGTCAGACGATCTACTTTATAGACAATGATAATATCGACCTCATGCCGTATAACGGCAGCCAGGAGTTCTTGTATTGCAGGACGCACTAGAGTGCCACCTGAGTATCCACCATCG
>CAJXWA010000157.1 GCA_913062525.1 uncultured Alphaproteobacteria bacterium
TGACGATGATGTGAAATTCACTCCGGGGGCCGCCAATGAAGTTACTGGCGGCAGCCGAACCGTTGAAATGATGGCTGGGTTGATCGATCGGGAAGTCATTCAAAACGTTTGGACGACAAATGATCCCTTTTTTATGCCCGGATCGCTTTTGGATAATATGCCCAATTACCAACAGGGCATTATCTCTGCATTAGCGCGCTTCAGTTTTGAGCTGACAGATCAGATCGGACGCACCCGTGGATCAAGCCAAACAGACCCAGATTTACAAATTACCGCTGGCCTTCTGCAATATCCAGCGGATGTTTTTGAATGGGACCCAACCGTTTCACTTCTGCCGACCGCCTCTTCTGAGACCCAATATAAAAAAGCACGAAAGTCGTTGATCAACTACAATAAGCGCCTGTCTGAAGGTCGCGCTGTTTTTGAAAAACGCGGTGATAATCTGCAAGCCACATTGGACCGGATCGCGCTCGACCTTGGATCTTCCACTGCTGTGATCGATAAACATATCGCTGAAAAGTCCGGCGCTTATATCGATTTCCTAGCTGATGACCTGTTTTATGGCTTTAAAGGGCAATCCTATGCCTATTATATGCTTCTCACAGCCATGTCCGTGGATTTTGAAAATCTGATCCGCGAGCGGGAACTTGGAAACGCCTGGGGTCAGTTATTATCCAGCTTCCGATCCATTGTTGAGCTGGACCCCTATGTCATTTCAAACGCCAAGACAGATGGACAGTTATTCCCCAATCATCTTGCCGTACAGGGCTTCTATATTTTGCGTGCCCGCACGCAACTGAAAGAAATCAGCAACATTCTCTTGAAATAGGGACTGTTCTGATGGCAGGATAACAGCGATTTGAAACAACAGACGGAAACTTCATGAGCGGTGACGCCCAAACATCAAAACGCCGGAATAAATTTCTTGTTGTCGTTGACGACACTCCGGAATGTAAGTCTGCAATCAGGTTTGCCTGCCGCCGAGCGTGGCACGTGGGCGGCGGTGTTATTTTGCTTAAAGTCATTGAGCCACCCGATTTCCAACACTGGATGGGTGTGGAACAAATGATGCGTGAAGAAGCCCGTGAGGCCGCTGAAGAGTTGTTACAAGATCTCGCCACTGAAATTCAGAGCGATACAAATCTGATACCTGAATTTGTTATCCGTGATGGTTACATCAAAGATGAGCTGTTGGCACTTATTGAAGAAGACCCAGACATCCGAATTCTTGTGCTAGCCGCCTCACCAGATACTGGTGGGCCGGGCCCACTGATCAAAAGTCTTGTTGGTGAAATGTCCGGTACATTTGCCATCCCTATTACAGTTGTCCCGGGAAATATGAGCAGTAGTCAGTTGGACGCTGTTACGTAATTTTCCAAATTTCGATTCGCCCGTTTTGGTAAACCCGAGAAATAGGCAATAATTTCAGCCCAACTTAACTCCTTGAGTCTTCTGGTAATTCCATTAGCAAGACTCAAAGCTTGCAATTAACCCTTTCTTAATACATATTCCGCATCCGTTCGAATTTCATTTTGAAAATTTGAAATTTAAACACAGTATTTAGTAGGTCGGTGATGTTGCACACACCGAATATAGTGATATAATAGTCCTGTATTTGCAGGTTAACAATGGTGCGGCGATAAACAGAGATGCGTCAGATAACAACTGCTCTTAAATCCAGCAAGGTAGCTACTTTGCTCGCGTTGTCACTTGTTGTGGTTTATGCCGCAACGGAGTTTGGGGACCATCCTTCCCAAATGGCACATGCGAGCTTATCGGGCAAACCTGGCCCGACCAGTATACCGGGTGCCGCTGACATGTATAAGACGGCCCTTCTCAACATACCAACGCCTCAACTGCGTCCCAGTGACCTGCCTGTAATTGAACAGCCTTACCAAATCACCGTGGTATCCCTGACCAATAGCCTGACCAACATGGCTTTTGATCTTGACCAAATCAGGCAAGGACAAGAAGTACCGAGGCATTTTGTTCAAAATATGCCAACCGATATCCTTGATATTGAAAATGTAGCCGCCCGCAAAAACCTATTTTTATCTGTGGCGCTGCCCTTGATCCTCAAAGTAAATGAAGACATTTTGAAGCATCGCGCCAAACTTCAAAAATTACAAACAATCACCGCCGAGGGAACCTCTCTCTCTATTAAGCAGGCTACTTGGCTTAACAAACTAGCCAAACGCTACGGCGGAAACGCCAATGACTTTACAGGATTGCTCAAGCGGGTTGATACGATCCCGGTTTCGCTGGCACTCGCACAAAGCATCGAAGAATCTGGATGGGGCACATCAAGATTTGCCCGCGAAGGTAATGCTCTTTTTGGCCAACGTGTCTGGTCCGCTGGTGAGGGGATTGTTCCCCTAGAGCGCGCTGAAGGTGAACAGTATGAAGTCAAAGCGTTCGACGAGTTGTTTCAATCCATCGAAACCTATGCAACCAACCTAAACAGCTTTGGCGCCTATGATGATTTCAGGATCGCGCGGGCCCGCCAGCGTAGTGAATTTGGTGTGATAAACGGATATGAACTTGCAGGATCTCTCGTTTTATACTCTGAACGAGGTGCCGATTATATCGACGCCCTGCAAGCCCTAATCCGGGTCAATAATCTGGGTCAGTTCGAAGAGACGACGCTCGCTCCTGAACGCCTAGCTCAAATTTTCAAATCAGCCAACAACTGATCTGCAGCCGCTGACAATAAAGCCGTTTCAGCGGCGCACAGCAGAAAATCAAACCCCTGCGCGTACATTTCATTGGACTGGCTGGCACCACTAGAAATACAGCCAAGCCACTTCCCGCTTGCCTTGATTTTATCTCGCGCAAGTTCGAACTGTGCTTTGACTTCTGGGTCTTCAAACTGACCTAATTTGTTTATACTGCCTGACAGATCATAAGGGCCGATGAACAACATATCCACCCCATCAACCGCTGCAATTTCGTCGATATTAGCGACCGCTTCTGCTGTTTCAATCTGACAAATGATCATCACATTGTCTTCAAAGTTTTCCAGATATTCTTCAGCGTATTTACCGTAAACCGTTGATCTGGCACAGCCAAAACCAGCACCGCGAGATCCACGCGGAGGGTACCGGCAAGCATCAACTGCCATTTGAGCTTCGGCTGCGGTATTTACAGATGGAAACATAATGCCTTCCATACCAACATCCAGCGCCCGTTTCACCTCAATGGGATCGTTGACCGGAATACGCATAAGAATACTTGTGTCTCCAACAGATCGGATAGCCCGGTGTTGTTCAATGGCTGATCTAAGATCACCACTGCCATGTTCATGATCAATCATAATAGCGTCAAAACCGGCACTGCCCATAATTTCGGCCATGTCAGCCGACCCTGTAAACATCCAGGCCGCAGCAGTTTTTTGCCCTGCTTTTAATTTATTTTTAAGCCGTCCCATTTGTTTCATCATTTATTTTTACTTTCGCGGAATATAGAAAAGATTGCCAAACCAGCGAAACCGTCCCTCTGGCCCCGGCAAGGTGCAATTAATTCGGCCTCGCCCCGGCTGATAGGCGCGATTTAACCTAATCTCGACACGATCATCACCTAGGCGCTGAATAGGAACACTTCCTCCAGATTGGTTAGAGGAATAACAGGTTAGTTGCTTCAGGTTTTCATACTTCTCATCCAGAGAAAATCCGAAAGCTGGCGGGTTTTTCTTCAAAATATTGTCTGTTGGCGTCACGTTTCGCACCCGAAGGGGCAACGCATTCGCCGCAAGACGCAGCCGTCCTATACTGCCGTAGTTTTCGCTCATGGCAAAACGAGGGAATGAAAATCTATCATGACCGGCATATGCCACACCTGATTGCTGCCCAAAGGCCGCTTTGAAACCAGATTCCGCGATAATTTTCTTAATGTCCGAACCATACTCACCGTATGGATACGCAAAAAGGGCTGGGACAAATCCCAAATTTTTCTGAAAGGCTGTGTTGGCTGACGCAATTTCAACCCGAACCTTTTCAAGGGATAATTTTGGCAAATGTGAATGGCTAGCGGAGTGATGCCCAATATAGACGCCTGCATCTCGCATTTCTTTTAATTGGGTCCAGCTCATATAATCAGATGGTCGATTTCCCAAATGCCCCGTTGAGGCAAAAACAGTAAATGGCAAGCCCGCTTCTTTTAAAATAGGCCATGCATTTTGGTAAACGGACAGATATGCATCATCAACTGTCAGCGCCACAGTTCGATCTGGCAACGCTTCACCAGATTTTAAACTATCGACAATCTTACCCAAAGGTAGAACCGTATATCCGCCTGTTTTTAATTCCGTCACATGCGCTTGAAACTGTTTAAGTGAGATATTCGTTGTTGGATATCTGCTATCGCCAAACCGGTGATACATAATCACACTTGCCCAATCAGCAGCAAATGCAGGAGCCGTGGCAGCTACCGTCATTATCAAAGCCAAGGCTGCGCGCTGAAGTTTTTTCAAGCCCATGATACTGCGTTGATCTGTTCCAATTTTTCGCATGCCTCTACTCACTTACCATCATTTTTGTATTCGCGGCGGCGTCTGATAACGTCGGATACCGGCGGGGCTTGAACAGTTGATAATGCCACCATTCATTTCGGTAAAAATCCCAACCCGCTGACGTCATAATTCCAAGCAATGTGGCTCTGTTCTGTTGCGCCAGACCTGAGATATCCAAGGCTCCATGATGAGATTTAACCGTCATGGCATCAAACCCTGTTCCCATTTCCACCTCGTCTCCATTTCCGTCAAGTAGCGTAAGGTCAATGGCCGCCCCGCGTGCATGCGGCGATCCACTTGTGGGCGGCGCCAAATAGTCCGGATTGGGCGTGTGATCCCAAAGTGCCTGAACAGCTTCGGTCGGACGAAACCCATCGAACAGTTTAAAGCGATACCCCATTTGCTTAGCCAAAATTATGGCAATCTGCAAATTTTCTGCGGCTTCTTCATTCAGAAAACATCTCGGGCGGCTATAAATCGGTGCGCTCGTAAAATTATTATTACTGGCGTACCGAATATCTAGCTCCACATCAAACCCTGTTTTGGTAATCTCTACGAGTTTCATTTGCCACTCAACATCCATGCGAAACTGAAGTCTGCCATACTTTTACACCAGACAAGAAAAAAACTATATGCTAAGGCCTAGCCTCGCTGAGAAAGGGAGCCTACTAGGACATGACGCAGAAGGCAATGAAGATACTCGCACTTGATACCGCACTAAATGCATGCTCTGTAGCGCTTGTGCACGGTCCAGATACATTGGCGTTCCATAACGAAGAACGGGCGCGTGGTCATGCGGAAACCTTACTCCCTATTATTAAGTCTCTTATGGACCAAGCAGGTGCCGGTTTTCAAGATCTGGATATGATTGCGGTCTCTATTGGCCCCGGAACCTTCACAGGCCTTCGAATAGGGCTTGCAGCTGCACGCGGCATTGCCATCGCATCTGGAAAACCCTGTATTGGGATTACAACCTTGCAAGCATTGGCGGCATCTGTCCCTGAAGATCTTGCAAACGACCGATTAATTGTTCCGGCCATTGATGCTCGGCGAAAAGAAATATACATTCAAACATATGCCTATGAAGACGGCGCACCCCTCCCCAAGGCATGTAATGATGCGCAATCACTTCCGATCAGTGACGCCCAAACTTATTTGGGAGAGAAGCCTCTATTGATTATTGGCAGCGGCGGCGCGCTTCTGAAAGAAGCAGGCTTCCTTAACGGAAAACCGTTTGAAATCTCCAGCCTTGACCAGAACCCCGACGCCCGGATCATTGCAGCCCTTGCTCACGCTCGTGGACAGCCCGATATTGGCTCATTACCCCCTGCGCCTCTTTACTTACGGGGCCCAGATGCCAAATTGCCTGGCGGCATAACTCCGCCGAACCTGGCTTAATGAAACTCACATTTCAGCTTTTGGACACTGTTACTGCGGCCCCCCTTTTAGCGGCCCTTCACGAACAGTGTTTTGATAAGGCGTGGACTGAAAAAGCGTTCACGGACTTACTTGCTCTTCCAAGCACCGCTGCAGAGATCATAATGGATGGTGAAATTCCTATAGGATTTTGCCTCTATCAGATTAGTTTTGACGAAGCTGAGATTTTAACCATTGGCATAATTCCAAGCGCGCGTGGGTTATCGGCAGGATCGGTGCTGCTCGCTCACGGTTTTACATATCTCGCTGACCGCGGCGTCAAACGCCTGCTCTTGGAAGTCGCTGCAACAAACCCTCCGGCAATAAAATTATACCTGAAATGCGGTTTTTCTGAAATTGGTTGCAGAAAAGCATATTACCGCGAAGAAAGCGGACTTGTTGATGCCCTAATGTTCGAAAAATTTCTATAAATTTTCGTTGATGACCAACTTGTATGGTCAAATAGGACAGTTAAACTAAATCATGTTAAGTACTAATACAGTTACCTGACGAACAGGAATAATAGTTTTTTTTCACGCACCCCCTTTTTTCTTGCCCTAGTATTGCACATATAAACTGCATACATTATAAAGCAGAAACTTTTTATATGGAGGACTGGTAAAAGTGTCTGATAAAGTAGAAAAAATGGAGCTACTTGCTCTAACAACAGACATCGTGACATCGCATCTGTCTCGCAATGCGGTAGAAGCCGGTGAAATATCCAGTTTAATTCGCGAAGTTTACTCGACTTTGGCGAGTGTCGGCACTTCCGAGCCGGCGAACGATCGACCACAGCCTGCCATATCTATCCGTAAATCTATTCAGCCAGACTTTATTGTTTGCCTGGAAGATGGCAAGAAATTGAAAATGCTCAAGCGTCACTTGAAAACCGCTTATAACATGACGCCAGAGGAGTATCGCCAGCGTTGGGGATTACCAACAGATTATCCAATGGTCGCACCCAATTATGCCAATCAGCGCCGGAACCTTGCCAAGAAAATTGGCTTGGGCACACGCCGTAAAAAAGCCGTAGATAAATAACGTCTTTAACCCTAGCCCCGAAAACCGGTTTTGTATAAAGTGGCTTCAAGTGTTCGCGTCATAAAATAGTATTGAGGCCTAAATGTCATCGAGAGTGGAACAACTTTGTATTGATAAGGGACTACGCATGACGGAACAACGTCGTGTGATTGCACGTGTTTTATCAGATTCCCATGACCACCCTGATGTGGAACTCGTCTACAAGCGCGCAGCTGCAGTTGATGATACAATCAGCATTTCAACTGTATATAGAACCGTCCGGATGTTTGAAGAAAACGCTATTCTTGAACGTCATGACTTTGGTGATGGCCGCGCAAGATATGAAGAGGTTTCAGACAAGCACCATGATCACCTCATAAATATTGAAACAGGGCAAGTTATCGAATTCACAAGTGAAAAAATCGAAGCTCTGCAAACTTTAATTGCAAAAGAGCTGGGATTTGAGCTTGTTGATCACCGCCTAGAACTTTACGGAAAACCAATTGTAGGCGTGAGTGAAACCGCAATGCAGCCTGAAGAGTCTGTGGTGAATATTAAACATACAACTCTTCACAAGAAAGACAGATAGTCATTTTATTTTACGTAGTTTTTAACAAATGACCCGCATCAGATCTATAATTGCCATAATTCTCGTTTTGATTTGGGCGGGATTACTGATCCCTATTCATCTTATCGGCCGGCTTGTATTTCCGAAAGCGCACTATCTGTTGCCTCAAGTTTTTCATCGCGGTTTGTGTAAGTTACTGCGGGTGAAGGTTGTCTGCCATGGTGATCCCTCGGAAATACATCCCACATTATTTGTGATCAATCACATATCGTGGCTCGACATACCGGTCGTTGGGAAGGCCCTTCAGGGAAGCTTCGTTGCCAAAGACGAGGTAAAAACTTATCCTCTTATTGGTCTCTTCGCAAAACTACAAGAAACCATATTTATCGCCCAAACACGTCCGTCTATTAAAACCCATCAAGATGATTTGCAGGCCCATTTGGAAAACGGTGACAATATGTTCCTATTTCCAGAAGGAACGCCTTCAAATGGTCTGGTTACTCACGACTTTAAAAGTACGTATTTTTCTCTGGCAGAAAAGCATTCCGGCGATAAAGCCCTTTGCGTTCAACCTGTGACACTTGCATATAGCCAAATGGATAATATGTATGTAACTCGAAACATCATGAAAACCATTGCGTGGGTGGGGAATGAAAGTCTTTTGAGCCACATGTGGGAATTTTTGAAGTCCGGATCTGTGACTGCAGAACTGCGCTTTCATCCGCCCGTCTCAATTGATGCCTATGATTCTCGAAAAGAAATG
Organism: uncultured Alphaproteobacteria bacterium; assembly: GCA_913062525.1. GTDB lineage: Bacteria > Pseudomonadota > Alphaproteobacteria > Sneathiellales > Sneathiellaceae > Sneathiella. Next base: position 8,275 of record CAJXWA010000157.1, read on the forward strand.
GCTGCAGACTGCCAGCTTGTCATCGCAGAAGGGCTCTCAAGGGCAAT
>CAJXWA010000158.1 GCA_913062525.1 uncultured Alphaproteobacteria bacterium
CAAAGGCAATGATTATCGCAATTCGGATGACATGCATGATGGATACGAAGGCTACATCAATCCCAAGGGCAAGGGCTACTAACGACATCTCTGCAAGGCCGCCGGGGGATAGAGCTAGAACCAACCCCGGTATGCTTATGCCAACATAGTCCGAAGCCAAGAGTGAAAATCCTGTTGCGATTGCAATCATTAACCCAGTTGATCCACAGCTCAACAATATGATTTTGTTGATTTCTTTCAGTGATGTACCAAGGAACCGAAGCCCGATGGAAGTACCGATGACAAGTTGTGCGGCATAGACAATGACCATGGGGGGCTTAACATCTGTAATCCCTGTTAGCTCAAATACGGCGGCAACTAAGAGAGGGCCCATGAGATGATGGGCAGGGAATTTAAGTTTGTAGCCCAGCCAATATCCAGAAACGGCTGCTAGTGCTAGCCAGCCATAACCTCCCAATTCTTCCCATTCTCCAAATAAGGTTACAGTTTCAACGGTGCTTTGAATGGAAACGCCGTAGCGATAAACCAGCGGTACTGTCATAACCAAGATCAGGACGCGAGCGGCATGAATTAAGGCTATACTTCTGCCGTCACCGCCTTTGGCTTCACCCACTTCATACATGACGTTAAATCCGCCGGGGGCTGCGGAGAAATAGGCAGTAATGCGGTCAAATTTTCCGATTTTTCGAAAGAAAATATACGCTAGGGCCATGGACACGACGATATTGAGCAAGAGCAATAGGAGGCCGTTCGTCCATTGCATTAGATTGCCAAGAGTCTCAGGTGAAAAGCTACTACCAAGCATGACACCCAAAACGGCAGTCATGGCTTTACGCAATGTGGGATTAACAGATAGTTTTGCGCCGCGCACCGCGAACACGGTTGTCAGACACATGGAGCCCATCATCCAAGCAAGTGGGAGGTCCAGAAGAAAAAAGGCTAATCCGCCGAAGCTGCCAATTACGAGTGATTTGAAAGATGTGTTCATGAGATGGGCTAGTACAATTTGTTTTCGTAGGAATGTTCCAACCCTTTATCAGAGCTTTCAGCGTCAAGGCCTGCTATTTGATCAGCAAGTATGGTGCCTAACGTTGGGAAGTCTTTGCGGGCTATTTTTTGAGTTTCACCCCAAAGATCTGAACGGATGACGGCCTTACCGCAATGCATGTAGGCCTCCCGAACATTTACTGAGAAAACAGATTTGGGGAGTTTTCCTTTTTCTTCAAAACGCGTAAGCAGTGCCGGATCAACGCTGATTTGACAGGTCCCGTTTACGCGTAAAGTTTCGCGAATTCCGGGAATGAAAAATATCAGGCCGATTTCTGGGTTGTGAATAATGTTACGAAGACTGTCTGCGATGTTATTGCCAATACGATCTGGGATAAGAACGGTCTGTTTGTCTTGCACCTGTACAAATCCAGCGACATCCCCTTTTGGAGAAGCATCGGCATGGCCATTCACGTCAGACGTAGCCATGACCAAAAATGGAGACAAAGAGATGAAATGCTCGCAGTGATGATCAAGGTTTGGTAGAATTTTTTCCAGCGTCTTGGTCTTTGGCTGTCCATAAACAGCTCTCAAGTCGTCTTCGGTTTTTATAAACATGAATGATCTCAGTTCGAAATGGGGGTTTCGCCGTGGTATTTGAAGGGCTGAGAGATAGCCTTCATGGCCTGAATTCGTTGATCTCTGATGTTTTTGTTTGTTATATTTTCTAAAACGAACTCTTCGACGGAAAGCAGAAGAGACAATTTCTTGATGGTTAATTCTTGCAGAGTTTGCTGATTTTGTCTTGGAAAATTTCCGTTTTCCTGAAGCGGAATATCTGCGAGGGCGATGGGAGTGCCATTATCTACAAGGTGACCATGTAGGCTGATATATGCGAATGCGCTGTCTAATGGCGCATGTTGATTAGAGCGAATTGAAATGCTTTCCAGTTTTGAGAATTTGTAATTCACCCCCAAAGCTTCGCTTTCATGCATTTTCTCAAGCTGGTTTTGCGTGAGCCATGTCATATGGCACGAAGTTGTAACACCAGAGTAGGGCACTAAGGTTGCTGGAATGGCGCCGTAACCTGCAATGTGGGCGGAATAACAACACAAGAAATCATCAAGTTCAATGGCTGTGGCGATGATAGGTTCGTCTGAATTTGAGAATTTTCGGGCTAATTGTGCAGGTGAGCCGTTTGAGCCGCAGGCAATAACCGGTGTGAGGCTAGCTGTATCAACGGGGGTTATTAATTCTGTGACAGTCTCGCCGCGTATGATGAAGGAATAATCTGGACGTTGGTACGGATAACCTAGCGCCAATTCTAGCGCTTGTTTTAGTTCTGGTTCGATCAGGTTTTCCTTTCAGGAGAGAGCCGCCCTTAGATCGCTCAAGGAAACCGGCTTCGTCAAACTAATAATGTCGGGAAGCCCTTTTGCGCCGCCAAGGTCTTCTGCAAGTTCTATATAGCGCGGATTATATCCCGTAACGATAATGATTTTCGCCGTACATTTTTTATTGGCCAACCAACTAATTAACTCGACGCCATCGATTTCAGGCATAACCATATCCAAAACGATGTTTGTCGGGGGGGCCTCATCATATGATGACATGAAATCAGAGGCTTTATCCGTAATGATAACGTCAAACCCGAGATCAACAGCCACTTCGCTAACGAACTCGCCAAAAGCTCGTTCATCATCCACAATCAAAAGGCGCTTTGCTGTCGCGAGAGTTTCTGCCCCGTTTAAGACGGGGACGTCTTTAATTGTCATCATGTCAGATTTCCACTCCGTCGCTTGGTCTACTAAATAATACTCTCCGAATAACTTACTTGATATTTTATTGTAGATTTTTCTTATTTAGAAAAGAATAAGAAAAATTAAGAATTTTGGAAAGTGCGATTTTAATTGAGATTGAAAATCGCACCTAATTGTATTTAGAAGGATCTAGCTAACAAGGTGCATGCCGCCGTCTACCATGATCAATTCACCTGTAATAAGGCTTGTACCCTCGACGAAACACATTACAGCATCTGCAATATCTTCAGGTTGCGCGATTTTAGCCAAAGGAACTTTCTTAGTCATAGCGTGTTTGTTTTTGTCGTAATTTTCTTCGCCCCAACCTTCGCGGAGCCAACGTGTTTCAATCATTCCAGGACATATGGCATTCACGGTTACTTCGGGGCCCATGGACCGGGCGAGTGCCTTCGTCATGGAGTTTAGTCCGCCTTTAGAGGCGATATAGGCAAGAGAAGATCCATGGCCATGTGTGCCAGCGACGGAGGAAATCATCACAATTCGTCCGCGACCAGATGCTTTTAAATGGGGAGCGCAGGCTCTCGTCATTTGAAACGGGCCGATGGTATTGACGGCATATATGGTTTGGAAATCTTCTGCACTCAAACCTTCCATGTCGTGATGTTCTACGAATTTTGTCCGGCCAGCGTTGTTGACGAGCGCGTCAATACGTCCCCATTTTTCGACGGCAGCATTTGCCATGGCGCGGCAATCTTCATCCTTTGATACGTCTCCTTGAAAGAGCAGGGCCTGGGTTCCAATGTCTTCAACTTGTTTGGCGGTTTCTTCGGCTTCTTTGAGGCTTTTGGTATAGTTGACGACGACATTATAGCCCTTGTTTGCCAATGCGATCGCGATCGCGGCTCCTGTTCCAGTGGCTGAACCCGTGACGATAGCGACTTTATTTTCTGATGGCATGATTATCCCTACTTTTTGTTTGTTTTTCTTATATTTTAATTAACAGTAGCCAAAAGTCACAGGCAATAGCAATGAAAAGAAAAAAGGTTTTTCTTGATATATAACAGTTGAAGATGTACGGCCTTGCGTTGAGAAAGCTAAGTTGAACGCATTTGATTAAGGGTTGACCATGGAAATCGATTTTTCAAAAGAAGTAGCGGCTGCACTGAAAACTGGGAAACCAGTTGTAGCGCTGGAATCAACTATTATTAGTCATGGGTTCCCTTATCCGCAAAATGTTGAATTAGCTGAAGAAATGGAAGCCGTTATTCGAGCTAAAGGCGCAGAACCTGCGACAATCGCAATTATCAAAGGCCGTATTAAATGCGGTCTATCCGAAGACGAACTGTTGCATCTTGCAAAATCCGGTGATGTTGCCAAATGCTCAGTTCGGGATCTGCCGGTTATCATTGCATCTGGTAAGACGGGCGCAACAACTGTGGCCTCAACAGCATTTATAGCGGCAAAGGCGGGGATTAAGGTTTTTGCAACCGGCGGTATTGGCGGCGTTCATAAAGCCGAAGAGGGTGCGAACGGATTTGATGTTTCTGCTGACTTGCTGGAATTATCTCGCACCCCGGTTGTTGTTGTTGCTGCAGGCGCTAAATCAATTTTAGACCTTCCTGCGACCCTTGAAGTTTTGGAAAGTTATAGTGTTCCGGTTATTGGATATGGCACAGATGAATTTCCGGCATTTCATAGTCGATCTAGTGGCCTTACATTGCCCGCTTCCACTAACGATATGACGGAATTGGCAGCGATGGTTGATCAACATTTTGACCTTGAACTTACGTCGGGGATGTTGATTTGTAATCCAGTGCCAGAAGACGCAGCCATGAGCAACGAAGACGTTGATGCTCTAGTTAAAGTTGCTGGTGCAGAAGCTGTAAAAGCTGGCGTAAAAGGGGCCGGTTTAACGCCCTATATTTTGGGAGCCTTAAACCGGCTTTCAGATGGCAAGACAAGTGAAGTGAATTTATCACTTGCCCTTAACAACGGACGAGTGGCCGCTGAATTGGCGACACGATTATCTCGCTGACGCGGGAAAGGCTTTCTTCGCAATCAGAATACCCGCGACCATCGCAACAACAAATACTGCGACCTGCGGACTGGCATAGGCAAGTGAGCTAATTGCTGGTCCGGGGCATAAACCGCCGATCCCCCAACCAAGACCAAAAAGACCCGCGCCGATGACAAGGCGTCGATCAATATTTGAAGCTGTTGGTAGGTGGAATTTCTCACCAAATAACGGGTGAGGGCGTTTCAATATAAAATGAAACGAGACCACAGTAACCGCGACACCGCCGCCCATTACAAATGCGAGGCTTGGATCCCAATTACCAGTGATGTCGAGAAAGCCAATAACTTTGCTTGGGCTTAGCATGCCGGAGAGCGCCAGGCCAAAGCCGAAGATTGTGCCAGAGAGCACAGAAATAATATTAAACATGTATTTATGCTCCCATAACAGTACGAATAACAAAGACGGTAACAACAGCAACAACCATAAAGCTCATTGTTGCCGTTAACGCGCGAGTTGATAGCCGGCCAAGACCGCATATACCGTGCCCGCTAGTGCAGCCAGAACCGATACTTGTACCAATGCCAACCAATAGCCCGCCGATAATAAGGGCTCCGTAATGCATCTCATCCGTAAATCCATAGGGATTTATGTCGATGTAGGAGATGTCGCCGCCGACAATGGGGAAAAGGACAGCACCTCCAACAAGGCCGAGTAAAAACAGTACTCGCCACCCTTTCTCGGGCGCGGACGGCGGGATTAGACCCGCGATAATGCCGCTAATGCCAGCAACTCGGCCACCCGCCAGTAAGATGGTCGCAGATAAACCAAGAACAAGCCCGCCAGCTAGGGATAGAAACGGGGTAAAATTTTCCATTTAGATACTCCACTCAGGATCATTTAATAGAGGATTGCCTTTACTCGAGAGATGTTTAAAGGCGTCATAGGTACTTAGGAAAACTGTGTCGTCTTCCCTGTTTTTGAAGAAATGACTTTCAGCGAGGCGGTCCATAACGGGACCTTTTACCTCTGCGAAATGAAGTTCCACATTTGCGTCCCGCAGTTCATCGTGCAGCATTTCAAGTGTATGAAGAGCGCTTCCATCAATGGCGTTAATGGCACTGCAAATAAAGAGAACGTCTGTAATTTCTGAATTTGCAGCAACTTCGTTTAAGACGAAATTTTCAAGGTAGGATGCATTGGCAAAAAACAGGCTTTCATCAATTCGAAGCGCAAGTAAATGGGGGTATGTTTTTACTTTATGGCGCAGGATATTTCGGAAATGTTGGGTGTCGCCGACTTGGCCTACGATGGCAATATGGGGCCTGCTGCTGCGCCAAAAATGAAGGCCCAATGATAGCAGAATGCCAATGGTAAGACCTTTTTCAATGCCAAGGAAAAGGACGGCAATAAACGTGACGCCTTCTGATAGACCGTCGGCCTTATCATAGGTGAGGTTTTTGATGAACCCTTTAACATCAACAAGATCCAAAATGGCAACCAGAATAATAGCGGCTAAAACGGTTTTAGGCACATAGTAGAAAAGTGGAGTGAAGAAGGCGAGAGTTAGGCCAATGATCCCAGCGGTAATTATGGCCGCCACTTGCGTGTTTGCTCCAGCTGAAAAGTTTACAACAGATCGACTGAAGCCACCGCAAACAGGACTGCCACCAGTGAAGCCAGATCCCAGATTTGCAAAGCCTAATCCCCATGCTTCTTGATTAACATCTAGTTTTTGGCGGCGTTTGCTTGCGAGAACTTTGGCGATGGCAACGCTTTCAACATAACTGATTAATGTGATGAGCAAGGCCGACGGGCCCAGTTGTTGAATAACAGCAAAATCAAAGCCCGGGACTTGAAGGCTGGGAATGCCTTCAGGGATAATGCCGATGACCTGCACCGCGTTGGTTTGGTCTAGATCAAATATTATGACAATACTTGTCATAAGGATCAGAACAAGCAGCGGGCCTGTCTTGGATAATCCAACAGCTAATGGAGCAAGAAAAGGGATGCTGGCAAGGAGTGTTCCCAGAAATTTACGCGCAAGATAGAGCAATGTGATGCTTGCCGCCCCTAAGGAAAGCGTGATGCCGTTTAACCTCGCTCCTATATCACTGATGAAATTGGAAGACAGAAAATCAGTGAACAGCAACCTTTGATCGAACCCAGCGAAAGGTGTTAGTTGGCTGAAGGCGATCATAATTGCCGCAGCACTTGTAAAGCCTGCCATCACAGGATGGCTTAAAAATTCTGTTAAAAATCCTAATCGCAGGGCAGCAATTACAAGGAAACATAACCCTATCATTAGAGATAGAATAATGGCGGACGCCAAATACTCGGCTGTTCCTTGGACTGCAATTGTTGATAGTGCGTAGGCAACCATCAATGAGGCAACTGCCACTGGTCCAACGGCAAGCGTTCGGCTACTTCCAAACAGCGCATATAAGATTGGCGGCGCAATGCTGGCATACAGACCAATTTCCGGAGGAAGACCAGCGAGAGCGGAATAGGCCATCGCTTGTGGGATTAGAAGAATTGCCGTGATTATACCAGCGGCTAGGTCACCGCTAAAGGTTTTGCGTTGATAGACCTTCATCCATTCTGTTGCAGGAAGCAGGCGATTTAACGTTATGCCGATCATTTACTCTTCCCCACAATAAAGGTCGTATAAAACAGCAATAACGCATTTTGCTTCTTCCCCATTTAGGGAATAGAAAATTGTCTGCCCTTGCCGCCGCGTGGCAACTAACCCATCTTTACGTAAAAGGGCTAACTGCTGGGAAACAGAGGAGGGACGGATTTGCAGTGTCTCGGCCAGTTCGTTGACGGAACGTTCGTCAGCACCGATTTGGCAGAGCAGCATAAGCCGAGTTTCACTGGACAATGCTTTCATCAGTGTACTCGCCCGAGCCGCAGAGTTTTTTAAGTTATTAATATTCATACTTGTATATCTACATATATACAGATATATAGTCAAATCATATTATAAATTCACATCCATTTGTGAGGGTACCAATGAAACCTGAAATCAAGGCTTTCTTCCACAAGCCAACTTATACCATTACATATGTCGTATCAGATCCGGTTAGCGGAAAATGTGCCGTGATCGATAGTGTGCTAGACTTTGATGCCAAGTCTGGCAGAACGACCACAGGGGCAGCAGATGAATTAATCTCATATGTGCAAGACAAATCACTAGCCGTGGTGTGGATATTGGAAACTCACGTTCACGCGGATCATCTGAGTGCTGCACCCTACCTTCAGGAGAAATTGGGGGGAGTGGTGTGCATCGGGAATAATGTCGGTGCTGTTCAGAAGGTGTTTAAGGACGTTTTTAATGCAGGGGACGCCATGCTCACTGATGGATCACAATTTGGCAGGTTGCTAAACGATGGCGATAGGTTAGATGTCGGTGATGTGACGATTGAGGTGCTATCGACACCAGGACATACGCCGGCGTGTTTAAGCTACGTGGTTGGAGATAATGTGTTCGTCGGCGATACATTATTTATGCCTGATTACGGAACTGCCAGAT
>CAJXWA010000159.1 GCA_913062525.1 uncultured Alphaproteobacteria bacterium
CTCTTAGAGCCAGCAAATTCTTCAAATAATTTGGTTCTTTCACCTTATCTAGAAACGCAAAATTTACATTGCTACCCAGTATTTGATTACTAATAGCCTGACGAATGCTTTCAAACGCATCGCCATTTTTCAAAAAATTCATAATATTACCTCTTCTACCAAAAGGTGTAAAAGATACACAGAGATCAGATTATATGGAGGGTGCAAAATTATCGAAATATCATTTGTTGGTTTAGTTTAAAATATACACATATGGTACAGGCCATTGATATAAAACATTTATTCAATGGAAAACTAACTAACGATCAAAAAAAAAGGGCTAATGGCACATCAAAATGCTCAAGCCCTATTCCAATTTATGAGAGCAATAATACACAATCAGAACAGATATGTCAATTAGTTTTCTATATTATGGTGTATTTTGAAAGTCATTTGTGTAAAGATCCAAGGAAGTCATCAAATTTTTCCTTGCAAAACCGTTGTACTTTTTGAGAGATTTGTCCACGGATTGTAAGCTTTTTCCAAAACTCAAAATCTCTTCTACTGCACTAACTGACAAACCATGACCAAGAGCGACTTTCATCCAGTCTTCAAAGCGTGATAGCAAATCCATTTTTTCTTCTTCAGAAACAAATTCTCGCCAGATCCCACCATTCAGCGTTTGTATTTTCACGCTATTTTGATCAAAATACAATTGAAATCCAAGGTATAGATTGTTAGCTGTTTTCAGTTGCTCTCTCGTCAAAAAGTTCGATAAATAGACGAATTTTCCGACAATAATATCTGATGTTTTTTCAGGCAACTCTTTCGCTAAACGCCGATCTAGCTCTGGAGGAGGGAAATTGTCATTTGCAGGTTCGTTAATATGAAAGTGCCTCCCCGTATTGATCGACGCATTAATAGAATAATTTTGACTTACAGGCATAAAATTTCCTTCTCTTCAATCATAACAAGAATCATCATTATATAAATACTTATTTTGCACCGAATTCATCCAACATCACTGAACTTAAAAATATTTTTATTGCCAAAAACCAGGAAAATACCAGAACATAGAATGTTTTACTGAGAAACCCCCAACATCTGAGCCAGTTTTATTCTGCAGAAAAATATACATTATGTTTTCATAATTAGTTCTCTATTCTACCTATAAGATATTTTAGAAATAACTAACCGTCAACAGTTTTTACGATTTTCGTAATTTAGCCATACGTAATTAGAAAAGAAGATAGCCCTATGGAACGACTTTGGATTGAAGAAAAACTGACTTCCATAAATAAGAAGAAAGGAGACTTAGCCGAGGCTCTTGATCTCCCTCCCTCACGTATTTCTGAATTAATTAAGGGAAAACGGCGAGTTCAAAGCAAGGAAATCACGCTGCTGTCCAAATTTCTTGAAATGGACGTCAACACAACCGTGTCCTTACTCAATATGGAACCTGCTACAAACGACTATTCCCGTAATACTAAAACAGAGTGCATTACTGTTATTGGAAAATTACTAAAACCAAAAATCGGGTATCTGCTCTGGCCGATGGCGCAACAGTATTCCATCACGTTGCCCAAACAGGCTATCTATGCAAATTTGGAAAAATTCGCGCTAGAAGAGATAACACAACCTTTTTCAACGATGACACTGCATATCTGCATATCTTGCGATGACATGCTGTTGGTAAATGAAGTTCTAACAACAAACGATACAGAGCCTAAACATTCTACTCTGCGGTATGACACGATTTTCTCCAATCCTCCCCTATCAAACGTCGCTGTAATAGCCAGTTATCGCCAATCTTAAGCCGTGTTGCTCACCTGCGGTAAAAAATTGCCGTATCTGTCACAGTTTAGTGTCTTTTTTCACCTCTCGACTTGAAGCTAAATGGGGAATTGTCTAAATTACAAATCAGAAGGTGTATTTAAACTTATTCACAGAGATCCTCATGACCATACGAAAAAATTTTATCGATACTATCGGCAACACTCCTCTCATCAGATTGACGGCAGCATCAGAGGAGACTGGATGTGAAATCTATGGGAAAGCGGAGTTTTTAAACCCTGGTGGATCTGTAAAGGACCGTGCAGCGCTTGCTATTATTGAGGATGCTGAAGAAAAGGGTCTTCTTAAAAAAGGCGGCGTAATTGTCGAAGGGACAGCTGGTAATACTGGCATTGGTCTAGCTCTTGTGGGAAATGCAAAAGGCTACCGCACAGTAATTGTCATGCCTGAAACCCAAACAGACGAAAAAAAAGCACTCCTCAGTTTCTGCGGCGCCGATCTGCGTCTTGTTCCAGCTAAACCCTATAAAGACCCAGATAATTACATAAAATATTCTGGCAGGCTCGCCGAAGAACTATCCAAGTCAGAGCCAAACGGTGCAATTTGGGCAAATCAGTTCGACAATGTTGCCAATAAAAACGGCCATTACAAAACAACAGGCCCAGAGATTTGGGATCAAACAGATGGTAAAATTGACGGCTTTATCTGCGCTGTTGGCAGCGGCGGAACCCTGTCAGGCATCTCTGATGCGCTTCGGGAACGCAATAAAAACATCCGTATTGGTATCGCTGATCCAATGGGTGCTGCGCTATATAACTATTACAAAAATGGTGAATTAAAATCTGAAGGTAGCTCCATCTCAGAGGGAATTGGTCAAGGCCGCATCACTGAAAACCTCAAAGGCCTTGAGGTTGATTTCCCGTATCAAATCTCTGATGCCGAAGCATTAACCGTATTATACGATCTCAACATCCATGAAGGACTGCAACTGGGTTTGTCTTCAGGGGTAAATGTCGCCGGCGCCATTCGATTGGCAAAAGAAATGGGCCCAGGCCATACAATCGTAACTGTCTTATGTGATACGGCTCAAAAGTACTTTAGCAAGCTTATGGATGTTGATATGCTAAAAGAAAAAGACCTACCCATTGCTCCCTGGCTTAAAGGGAGCTGATTTACAAAGCCGGAGCCTGAACAAATGACAATCGCCCTGTTTAGAGACGATTCTTACCAAACCGCCTGTACAGCAACTGTTACTGCCGTTACGGAAAAAAATGGGATTATCCTGGATCAAACCGTGTTTTATCCAACAGGCGGCGGTCAGCCGGGTGACACAGGAACAATGGTGTTCTCTAATGGCACATCTGTTCAAATTGTCACCACCGTGAAAGGCGATCATCCTGATGAGATCGTTCATGTTGCGGCGGAAAACACTCCTCTGCCCGCGGTCGGTGACCAAGTCACACTCGAGATAGATTGGGACAAACGGTATCGGCTAATGCGAATGCACAGTTGCCTTCACTTGCTAACAGCAGCGATGCCCTATCCCGTTACCGGCGGGCAAGTCTCAGATGGTAAGGGTCGACTTGATTTCGATTTACCAGAGGCAACGCTGGATAAAGCTGAAATAACAGAAAGATTAAACGCCCTTATCGCGCAAGATCTCACAGTTACCTCAGACTGGATCAGCGAAGAGGAACTTGACGCTAAACCTGAGTTGGTCAAAACCATGAGCGTCAAACCACCAAGAGGCAACGGTGAAATACGCCTCATCAAGATACAGGAAACAGATTTACAGCCATGCGGCGGAACACATATTCGCAAGACATCCGAAATCGGACCCGTACTTGTTCGAAAAATTGAAAAAAAGGGTCGTCAAAACCGCCGCGTATCTCTTATCTTTGATGAATAAGTAAATTATCTAACATCCATAGAGAGTTCACATGTCTTACGCCAACCCAACATCGCTTGTCTCCACCGAATGGTTGAGCCAACATTTGTCTGCCCCTGATATTCGCGTTGTCGATGCGTCATGGTATTTACCCAACGAAAATCGCAATCCGAAAGCAGAGTTTTCTGAGGCTCATATCCCGGGAGCTGTTTTCTTTGACATTGATGATATTGCTGATTCCGACACCGACCTTCCTCACATGGTTCCGTCTCCAGAAAAATTCTCTAGCCGAATGCGGAAATTGGGACTTGGTGATGGCAACCGAATTGTTGTGTACGATGGGTCTGGTATTAGAAGCGCCGCACGCGCGTGGTGGATGATCCGATTGTTTGGACATGACGATGTATCCATCCTAGATGGCGGCCTCGTAAAATGGCAAGCCGAAGGCAGGACAATCAGTGATTTACCGACCCCTGCAAAAGAGCGGCATTTCACCTCGCGAATTAACGGCCTTATGATCAAAGACAAAGATCAAGTGCGGCGAAATATCGAAACTGCGAAAAACCAAGTTCTTGATGCACGCTCCAAAGGACGTTTTGAGGGAAATGATCCCGAACCACGCCAAGGATTGCGCTCTGGCCGGATCCCGGGTTCTCAAAATCTTCCCTTTAATCAGCTGATAAACGGCGATGGAACCCTGCAATCCGCAGACAAGCTTAAATCTGCTTTTTCAGATGCCGGAATTGATAAAAAGCAACCGGTTATAACCACCTGTGGCTCTGGAATAACAGCCTGTGTTCTGGCGTTTGGTCTCCATATGATCGGTCACCCACAAGTTGCAGTCTATGATGGATCTTGGACCGAATGGGGTCTAGATACTGACATGCCGCTTTCCAGTGGAGCCAAATAATGCCAATTAAACGGAAGCCCGAATTGGATGACAACGGGCTGTGGCCAGTACGTATCATGTATTTGCGTATGTCAGAGAAACCAAAGCCACAAGCCCTACCCTCGCCCGCTATACCACATGCTATTCAGCGTGCAGAAAAGCCGACAGTCGCCTTTTATCGGTTTTTATATGATGCCGTTGGTCGTGATTGGGCCTGGACGGACCGAAAAAAGCTAAACGATGGCGAACTCAAAGAAATATTAGATGACAAAGACACCGAAATCTATGTCCTGTATATTAAAGGCGTTCCTGCGGGATATGCTGAATTAAATTTCAATCAATTCCCGGGATCAGTTGATCTTGCCTATTTCGGAATTATGCCTGAATTCATTGGTATGAAACTTGGCCCTTATTTCTAAAATTGGGCCATCAACCAGGCGTGGCTTCGAGATCCAGATTGCATAACGGTTAATACCTGCACGCTTGATCACCCAAAGGCACTGCCTTTGTATCAACGCTTTGGCTTTGTCCCCTATAAACAACGGGATTTAGCGATTGACCCAATAGAAGACTAAAAAAATCTAGTAGAGCCATTAGTCAAAAAAAAGCCCCGGTATAGAACCGGGGCTTTTCCTTTTGATGTAAAACGTGTTTAGGCGTTATGCAAAATCTGAGACAAGAACAATTTTGTCCGCTCACTTTGTGGATTATCAAAGAACTCTAATGGCGGTGCCTGTTCAATGATTTCGCCCTGATCCATAAAGATCACCCGATCAGCAACTGTTTTCGCAAATCCCATTTCATGGGTCACACAAATCATAGTCATACCTTCTTCTGCAAGACTGATCATTGTATCAAGAACCTCAGAAATCATTTCCGGGTCAAGTGCAGACGTTGGCTCATCAAACAGCATAATCCGTGGGTTCATGCAAAGCGAACGGGCAATAGCCACACGCTGTTGCTGACCACCGGACAGTTGTCCTGGGTATTTCAATGCTTGTTCCGGAATTTTAACGCGTTCCAGAAACTTCATTGCAGTCTCTTCAGCTTCAGCTTTTGGAATCTTACGAACCCAAATTGGCGCCAAAGTGCAGTTTTCTAAGACAGTCAAATGTGGAAACAAGTTAAAGTGTTGAAACACCATTCCCACTTCACGGCGGATCTCATCGATCTTTTTCACATCATTCGTAAGTTCGATACCATCAACAATAATTTGACCTTGCTGATGTTCCTCCAAACGGTTGATACAACGGATCATCGTTGATTTACCGGAACCAGAAGGTCCGCAAACAACAATTCTCTCGCCGCGCTCAACAGTTAAATTAATATCCCGAAGAACATGAAAGTCACCGTACCATTTGTGCATTCCAATAAGTTGGATTGCGGCGTTATCATCTGTATTTTTCATGGCTGCATCACTCATATCGCGGCCTCCTATCTCTTATGTCCGGTGTGGAGTTTGTTTTCCAACCAGATGCTGTATCGTGACATGCTAAAGCAGAAGACCCAGAATACTGCTGCGACGAAGACATACCCTTCGGTAGCCAGTCCCAACCAGTTTTTATCTGTTGTTCCGCCTTTTACAATGCTCAACAAGTCCAACAGTCCAATGATCAAAACAAGTGTCGTGTCTTTAAACAGACCGATAAATGTGTTCACAATTGACGGAATGGCAATCTTTAGAGCTTGCGGCAAAATGATGAATCCCATGGCTTGCCAAAATCCAAGTCCAAGAGAATTGGCAGCTTCCATTTGTCCTTTTGGAATAGCTTGTAAGCCACCCCGAACAACCTCCGCCATATAGGCCGCGGAGAAGAGAGACATACCCACCAAAGCGCGAACCAGTTTGTCAAAATTTTGACCATCTGGTAGGAACAAAGGCAACATAACCGACGCCATAAATAGCACGGAGATAAGGGGAACCGAGCGAACAAGCTCAATAAACCCGACGCAAATCATCCGGATAACCGGCATTTCAGAGCGACGCCCAAGTGCTAATACAATGCCAAGGGGCAATGCCACAAAGATAGATACGGATGCTAACACAAGTGTCAGGAACAATCCGCCCCACTGTGATGTTTCGATGACTTCAAGTCCGAAACCACCATAGAACAAGAAATAACAAAGGACTGGGTATACGCCAAATAGGAATATTGCCGGCCATTTTTTATTTTTCACCTGATCGGACAAGACCAAGAATATGCCAACTGCTCCCATGACATAACCCAGATTAACTCTCCACCGTTCAGGTTCGGGATAGAAACCATACATATTTTGGCCAAATCTGGCCTTAATAAACACCCAGCATGCGCCGGTGCCCGTACAGTCTGCTTTGGTTTCCCCAACAAAGTTTGCATTTATGAATGCCCAACTTACAGCGCTACTTGCTGCCTGCCATATCACATAAATTGAAACCAAAGTGAGGACTGTATTTAGCCAACTTGAGAATAAGTTTTCTCTCAACCAACCGACTACACCAGTTTGTGACACTGGTGGCGGCAGATCTGGGTGGCGTTCTGTTGTTACAATAGCCATGACTTACCTTTCCACCAATGCGATACGTTTATTATACCAGTTCATAAACACGGAAATTGTCAAACTGATAGTGAGATAGAACAGCATTGTCATACCAATGATTTCAATTGCTTGTCCAGTTTGGTTCAACGATGTACCTGCAAAAATTGATACAACTTCGGGATAACCGATTGCAGTCGCCAAGGACGAATTCTTTGTCAGGTTCAAATATTGGCTAGTCAGTGGTGGTATAATGACCCGAAGTGCTTGCGGCAAAACGACAAGCCGCATTGTTAAGCTCGGTTTAATACCAAGTGAATGTGCGGCTTCCGTTTGCCCATGGCTTACTGAATTGATACCAGATCTTACGATCTCCGCAATAAACGAGCCGGTATAAATACTAAGTCCAAGTAACAAAGCCAAAAACTCAGGTTCTAACACCCAGCCGCCCTGAATATTGAACCTTCCTAATTTAGGTTCCTCAGTCACGAAAGGCATGCCTGCGGCCAACGCGGCCAAAACAGGGACACCCACAACCAAAAGAAGACAAACCAAAAATGTTGGAAATTGCTCGCCTGTTTCATCCTGGCGTTTAGATGACCAACGGGATACGGCGATAGCGGCAACAATACCGACAACTAAACCAACCCAAATCATCCAAAAACCTGGTTCCGGGATAATACTTGGGAAATTAATCCCGCGATTATTGACGAAAAACGGGCTGTCGCCAAATTGGAAACTTTCCTTAACCAACGGTAGAACGCTTAAAACTGCGAAATACCAGAACAACAATTGAACAAGCAGTGGAATATTACGAACGATTTCAATATAAATCGCCGCAATTTTATTCACGACCCAGTTATTAGAAAGACGTAACACACCAAAGATAAACCCAATTATGGTAGCTAATATAATGCCTGAAAATGAGACGAGAAGCGTATTAATAATACCGATCATTAACACATCTGTATGGGTAGATGTCTGTGCGTTATAATCCATAAGCACGACAATGCCGATACCAAAACCGGCTGGTTGGGTTAAGAAACCAAAACCTGAGGCAATGCCTCTTTTTTCTAGGTTTTCAACCGTGTTGTTTCCAACAAAAAAAACGAAAGCGAGGAATATCCTTATAACGAGAACTTGAAAGAATACAGCGCGTATCTTTGGGTCCCGCCACATACTAACT
>CAJXWA010000160.1 GCA_913062525.1 uncultured Alphaproteobacteria bacterium
AAATCAAATAATAAAATTTACTACTGACATTTACAGTACCGATGGATATCCACTATGGGTTCCATATGGGGTACCACATACATTATAACAGCGGGCTTTAAATAGCTCCGAAACACCATCGATAGACGCCAATTAGCGTAGGCGAGTTTTTAATGATAGGTATAAAAATTTGCTTCAACTTTTTGGCTAAGACAGATCTATGTGTAGCTCTGGCCTACATTGCATGAATTATTAATGTATTTTATCCAAATGAAAACTCATTTTCATTAAATATCCGTTCTGATCGGACAACCTGTTGTGATTTGGATGATTATTATCTTTCATTGCCAGCTGAAATTCTAAATACTTGTAACTTCCACCGCTATCTTCAGGCGTGTATGGATTCTCCTTGCCAATGCATATGGGCCAACGAGATTTTCTTGCTAATATCGCTATAATTTCCTCCACTTCGACGAGAGATTGCCCCTAATTCAAGGCATATACCATGCGGTATTTTTTTGATAGTCGCGAGGCACTACCCTTTTATTGTTTGAGAAGAATCAACGTGCATTCAAACTAGATCTAAGGACCTATTAACGTCCAGTATTGGAAGGAGCCGGAACATTCTGGGGAAGGCAGAAGCACGGAGACTTAACATTTCGAGCCACAGTAGACATTCGTTTGAACGGTTCAAAGTTCCGTTATGCGAACAAAGCAGACATCTGCATTCCGAAATGGAATTCCCTGACTGTAACTTCCACTTTCCGCACAGTTGCGGACATAAACTTATCGATCTTAAAAGTGCCAAAAGGAGAAAACGTCATGTATCTGGTGTTTCTTATCCAATTTAATAATATTCTTCCAAAAGCAGAAATGACATCGTGATGCGAATGGTCGAGGCCTAGCAATGATCATTCAGGGAGAAAAAATACCGTATTTTTTGATTTTGCTGTAAAGGGTTCGCGTGGTTATTCCGAGTTCATCAGCTGTTTCGCCGCGTCTAAATCTGTTTCTTTGTAAAGCCTCGGCGATCCATTCTTTCTCGGTTATCACAGGTCTGGAATAGTGAGACTGGCGATCGTTATCATCTTCCTGAGTTGGAATAATTTCAGCCTTTTTATGAGCTATTTGTGGCAGGAACGAAAAATCTGAAGATCGAAGTGTGCTTGTTTCGCTCACAAGCACTGCTCTGGTTAGAGTGTGTTTTAGTTCTCGGATATTTCCGGGCCAACTATATTCCATCAACGCATTTAGACCAGAGTTGGAGATATTTTTTTGCTTTTTCTCGCTTTTCTTTTTAAGCATTGCTTTGGCCAAAGCGGGGATGTCAGCGCTCCTATCTGCAAGTGAAGGGATTGCTATCTCCAGGGCGTTTAACCGATAATACAAATCATCACGCAATTTTCCAGATTCCAACAGACCATCTATTGGTTCTTTAGTCGTAGCAATAACACGGCAATTGACTTTTCGATGTCTATTTCCGCCCATTCTTCGGACGATTCCGGTATCTATGAAGCTCAGCAGTCTGGTTTGCAAATCGTTGTTTAGGGCCGCAATTTCATCAAATAAAACTGTAGCATTGTCTGCGTTTTCCAAAATACCTGCATGACTAGGCGAGCCTCGCCCATGATGCCCCAATTCACTGCCGAAGAGTTCTTCTGCGCTGCCAGACTGGGTAAGGCCAAGGCAATCTACGCGGATCATTTTAGAGCGAACGTTTTCCGATTTTCGATGTATTTCTTCTGCTAGGGCAGATTTTCCGGAACCACTGGGTCCTGTGATCAGGATAGGCATTTCTCTTGTTGAGTAATGCTCAACGAGATTTTGAATTTCTCGCATTTTTGAAGATGTGCCGTATGTATAGTCTGTCTCAGGGTTATTACCAGATACCCTTTCTGGTTCAATCTGACTGATGATGCGATAAGATTTAGCCACATCTACAATCGCTTCTTCCAGCGGAAAACGATCAATTGTGGATCCTGCAATATATCCTTGAACTCGGCTTTTAACACATATTGCCAAGGCAGATTCCGGCGTGACAATTGGACCGCCTTCTACATATGTCGGAATTTCTTCCGGTATGTTCCTTAAAGCGCGATCAATAATCTTCACTGTATTATCAATTGTGATATCACTTGGCTCGCTAGTGGCACTATGGGTGAACCCAATATTGACGCATAGCATGCTGGCCCCAGCACTCACCATTTGCATCGCCTCTTCGTTGTTAGTGACATATGCTAGCGTTTTAAGGCCTCGACCAGATGCTTCGGTGATCAACGCGCATTCTCGATTAAATCCAATATTTTGCATTTCAAGAACGTCACGAATTTTACCATCGATCAAAGCTGCTGTTGGGAAATTAGTTACCCCTGCAAAGCCATTTACACTAACGACATCGACAATTTGCTTAAGGCTACTATTTGGGTTTGCAACGCTGCACCCCATGAGTACTGGAATTTTACATTTGTTGAGTACTTCAGTCTTGCCAATTCGTGCGACCCAACTATTTGCGTTTTCAAGTGGCAGGTAACAACTTAGAGACGCCGCGCCTCGCATTCTAAGACGGCCTGCATTCAGCAATAGAAGAAACTCTGCGCCTCCTTTTTCGGCCGCAACGGCTGTCATCCCGGCCCCGACTGCTGCTGCGAAACTAAACCGGCTTTTATTATCAGATGAAAAATTCATACGGACGTCTCATAAACGACGTAGCCGGAAATTTTGAGATGACTATCTTTATACCGTGCTTTATGAGCCGAGGCCTCCTCGGCGCTATGCTGATAAATGTATATTTTTACGGAAGGTTCCATCGCTATCAGTGTTTCGATCATCAAGTGAATGGATTCGTAAAGTGTAGACTTAGCTTCTTCGGATAGTTCAACTTTTAGCCCCGGATGGACAATTAGATTTCTAATCCCAAGTGAAAGTGCTTTCCGCCCATGATATAGGGAAAGAATGAATGCCTTCGCATCCAACCCTGATTTCATGGCATGGGAGAGGCATTCAAATTCGTCTGCAGGACTCACTTTTATATTGGTCATAGCTTTACTGAAGCTTTGGTCCAGAAAAATAGACGAGGGCCAATTGGTTACAGACCGAACGCCTAATTCAAATAGATCTGCAAATAACACCTCTTTGTTTATGAACGGGTCAGTGCAAAGCAAAGCCACTTGATCGATTTTCTGGTTTTCTTTTTTTGAAAGATTTTCAATCAAAAGACCGTTTGCATTCCCGGATGGAATGAGGGCAGCGCAATCGGATTGCTCAGCATTTAGGCCAGACAAAATCGGGCAAAAAATAGTGTCTGAAGAAGCCGAATTAATATCTGATGTGAGAGAAATATTTTGCATGTAAATAGTATAGGAAATAATAGGAAAAAATATACTTTATTTCCTATTATTTCTCATTTATTAGACGTTATAAATACAGGGCAAGCCTTAACTTATTGATATTAAACGAAATAAAATTATCCCATATTTCTGGATTGATTCTCTATTTCTCGCAATAATTTTGGGAAAGGAGCAATGATGAAGTTTTTCTTTATAGTATTTTTTAATGGACTGACCCTGGCGGCGTTGTATTTCATCGCTGCATGCGGGTTTACATTGATTTTTGGATTGATGCGGACAGTCAATATGGCGCATGGCGTTCTGCTGCTTTTTGGCGCTTACGTTGGTTATGAATTTGTCGAACTTACGGGCCAATGGAGCTTGGGCATTCTCGCGGGCGGCATCGGTGCCGCTGTTGTCGGCGCCATTTTGCAAACGACAATCTTGGGACGCTATCAAGGAGATGAACTTCGTCAAACACTGATTACAATCGCAATCTCAATCATTATGGCCGACTTGATGCTTTGGGGTTGGGGTGGATTAACCTATCAAATCGCATTGCCTGAGATGCTTCAGGGCGGCGTAAGGCTGCCCCTGTTAAATGTTGGATATTCATCTGTCCGCCTGACACTAATGATCATAGCCGTCGTGATCGGAGTATTGTTATGGCTTCTTATCGCGAAAACGAAACTGGGCATCATTATTCGCGCCGGTGTTGATGATCGCACAATGCTGGAAGCATTGGGTTTTGATACCAAGAAGATATTTATTATTGTTTTCGCCATTGGCAGCATGTTGGCTGGTATGGCGGGCGTGATATCCGGCAGTGCTCTATCAGTAGCACCGGGCACAGATTTTCAATTCCTTCTGTCATCACTTGTCGTTGTAATTGTTGGCGGTATGGGAAGCGTCGGCGGAGCCGCACTTGGTGCACTCCTGATAGGACTGGCGGAGCAGTATGGTCTTGCCTATGCTCCAACCTACGGCGTGGTCTTTACCTTTGTCATCATGGTTGCTGTTCTTGCTTTTCGCCCTCAGGGTATTCTTGGGAAGGCTGAGAAGTGAGCCGCTTAATTTTACCCATATTGATCATTTGTCTCGCTGTGCCGCTAATTGCATCAGAATTTTGGCTAACGCAAATTCTCGGCAGGTCGCTTATTCTAGGCATTACTGCCTTAAGCTTGACGTTTTTGACGGCTTACCTAGGCGTTGTCTCATTCGCACAAATCACCCTGGCGGGTGTAGCGGGATATACTGTTGCCTATTTCAGCGCCAATACGGCTGGTATTGGCATCGAACTTCCCTGGATGATAACGATGTTGCTTGCGCTTGCCTTTGCAACGTTGGCAGGCGGCCTTATTGGATTAATCGCGAAGCAATCAGTTGGTATCTATTCCATCATGATCACGCTGGCGATCAGTATGGCGTTCTTCTATTTCACACGTCAAAACTATTCAATCTTCAACGGCTGGACAGGTTTTTCTGGCATTACGGCGCCTGCTGTCTTTGGAGTTGATTTTGGAGACCCCGTTGCCTTTTACTATCTGTGCCTGGCCACAGCATTTATTGCGGTCGGCCTGGTCATTTGCTTCGTAGCCAGCCCGTTGGGCCTTGCAACCCAAGGCGTGAGAGACGCAGCGCGACGTGTTCGGAGCCTTGGCATTCCAACATCAACGGTGATTGTTTCGGCTTATGCCTTTTCAGGTTTTATTGCAGGTATGGGCGGCGTTTTAAATGTTTGGCATCAGGAAAGGATTTCTTCTTTCTCAGTTGGGCTTGGCCCGACGATTGATATCTTGATTATCTCAGTCATCGGTGGAATGCGCCACCCTTTGGGCGCGTTTATCGGTGCAATAGCCTATGTCCTGATCGACACCTACGCAATCGACCTTATCAGCCGGGATCGCTTCAATACTGTAATCGGATTAGTTCTACTCGTAATCGTGATTGCGTCACCAGAAGGGATTCTCGGAACACTAAAATCTGTGAAGGAGCGGATTAAAAACGTAACCAACTAGGTAATTGTCCAACCAATAATGAACAATCGGAGGAAAAGTTTCATGGTTTTAAATTTAAAAAAAATAGCAGCGGCAGGTGTGCTTGCCGCTTCAGTATTGGCAACTCCTGCCTATGCTGCTGATAACATCAAAGTCGGTGTGATATCGATTTTGGAAGGTGCGTTTGCGGCACTTGGCCAAGATGGTATTCGCGGTGCTGAGCTTGCCTTTATTGAGGCAGGTAACAAGGCAGCTGGTAAAGATGTTGAGATTGTGGTGATGTCTTCGGACGCAAGCCCGGATTCAGCCGTCAATGCAGCACGTAAACTCATTGAACAAGATAAAGTAGATATCATTGTCGGTCCGTTGTCTGGTTCTGAAGGTATTGCACTTCGTGACCTTTCAAAAGGCTACAAAGGCGTTACTTTCATTAACGGATCTTCTGCAGCGCAAGATGCTACTTTCCGCGATGGCTCCGATAACTTCTTCCGTTTCGGTGGCGATGGTGCGCAATGGATGGCAGGCGTTGGCACATATGCTTACAAAGAACTTGGATATAAAAAAGTAGCGATCGTCGCTGAAGACTACTCTTTTCCATACACACAAGTATTAGGCTTCATGTCTGAATTCTGTGGCGCTGGTGGGCGCGTGCCAGAGAAATTCTGGACTCCGATTGGGGCAAAAGACTATTCATCAATTGTTTATGCAATACCAGATGATGTCGATGCGCTATTTGTTGCACTCGGTGGTGCTGATGCTGTGAATTTCCTGACCCAGTATAATCAAGCAGGTGGCAGCAAGCCAATCATCGGCGGTACAATTACAATTGACCAGTCGATCCTGGACAGTAAAGGACCATTCCGGAAGCTTCTTGTTGGTACGCCAGCTGGTACGCCTACGGTAAGTGACTTTGACGGTGAAGAATGGAAAGCATTCGCGACTTCTTATACCAAAGCCTTCCCTGACGGTCTGTCAGCACCTTCAATTTTCGCCCATCATTACTACATGGCCGGTAAAGCTGCTTTGTTGGCTTTAGAACAGGTGAAAGGCGACTTGTCCAATGATCATAAAGCATTCCGTGCGGCTCTTACGAAACTTGAATTTGTGACACCAACAGGCGGTACAATGCGCCTGGACGAAAATCGCAATGGTATTATCGACAGCTTCATAACTGAAGTTTTTGAACGTGAAGACGGTACATACGGTAACCGTGTTCTTAAAGTCGTTCGCAATGTTTCGCAGACCCTGGGTTATGACGCTGATAAATTCCGCGCAATGGGCCCTGTAAGCCGAGATAATCCATCTTGTCCGTAACAAGTAACCAAATGATGACCAATAATACTGGTGACGTCCTGAACTTACAGGGCGTCACCAGACGATTTGGTAGCTTCACAGCCGTCGACGATATCACCATGTCGATCAAGGCGGGTGAAAGAAGAGCCATTCTTGGGTCGAACGGCGCAGGTAAAACAACGTTATTTAATCTTGTCACAGGAGATTTAGCTTTATCTGAGGGTTCAATCCAGCTCGAAGGAGTTGAGAGTTCAAAGATAGCAACCCATAAAAGAATTAAAGCAGGTTTGCGACGTACCTACCAGCATGCTCTGTTGTTTGAGGGATTAAGCGTTCGCGATACTCTATTTTTATCCGTTGCGGGCATACGTAATCGCTGGCGATCCATTTTGCCTATTCGAAAAACCGATGAACTTCAAGCTGAAGTCGATTAGTTAGCCGAGACTGCAGGACTTGCCACTTTGCTCGATACGTTAGTCGGGAATTTATCACATGGACAAAAGCGTCAGCTTGAAATCGGTATTGCCTTGTCGGGGGATCCGAAAATCATTTTGTTTGATGAGCCTGCAGCAGGGCTATCACCTGCTGAACGTCCAAAATTGACAGAATTACTCTTATCTTTGCCAAAAAAGCTGAGCGTCATTCTAATTGAACATGACATGGATATCGCCCTTGAAACTTCGGAAATAGTCAGCGTCATGCATAACGGCAAACATCTGCTAGAAGGTAAACCGGACGAAGTGATCAATAGTGATATTGTTCACGAAATTTATATGGGGAAAAAGAGATGACAAAAACTCAGCTCCTCACGGTAGAAAACCTTAATGTGTATCATGGTTCCAGCCACTCCTTGCAGGATGTCAGTTTTTCTATTGCGGATCAGCCAAAAGCCATACTTGGCCGTAACGGCATGGGTAAAACCACTTTATGCTCAAGCCTTATGGGACTGACCAAAGCGGCATCCGGAAACATACGTCTTCAGAATTATGATTTAAGTTCATTGTCCGTAGATAAGCGCGCCAAAACCGGGATTGGATATGTTCCCCAGGGACGTCGCATGTTTCGCTCCCTAAGTGTGATCGAGCATTTAAAGCTAGTAGAAAAAAAAGATTCTGACTGGACGATTGACAGAGCTTTCGAGATTTTCCCACGGCTTGCTGAACGAAAAAATAATATGGGCGATCGCCTGTCCGGAGGCGAACAACAGATGTTAGCGATTGTACGTGCGCTTCTGCTGGATCCGAAACTGATGGTCATGGATGAGCCAACAGAGGGATTAGCACCAGCGATTGTTGACGATGTCACCGAATTGCTCTTGGCATTGCAGTCTGAAGGCGTTGGCCTCTTGCTCGTTGAGCAAAATATCTCGGTTGCACTGGAAGTTGCGCCAGAAATTCTGATTATGGTGAACGGTCGCATTGTGGATGAAGTCAGTGCAGAGACTCTAAAAAATGACCCTGAAATGCAACATAATTATCTTGGAATTAATTTTGCCGACTAGCAGAACTGAATAAGA
>CAJXWA010000161.1 GCA_913062525.1 uncultured Alphaproteobacteria bacterium
TTAGAGAAGCCTCCTTGGGTAGCTACAGCGTGGAATGCGCGGAATTGAGAATAATACATAAGTCTCAGTGATGTAATTGATAAAATAAACAACTTGGATTTATATTATTGAGTGAGTTATTATAACGTCAAGCATAATTGCGACTGTGTTATGAAATTTGCTGGATATTGTGGGAGTATGTCGGCATAATTTGGAAATACTGCGCAATTGTAGTGGTTTCGTTCATAATTCCAATGTTTACACAAATAATTGGGCAATGGACGGAAGATTGGGAGATCGTCACAAAACGATAACAAACTGTATCTAGAAGGTTGCTCTGTAATAGGAGAAACAATCGTCGCCTATTGATAATAAAAATGAGAGCCAACTTGGTACTTGTATATTTTATATGTCTAACAGAAGGGGTTTTGAACATGAAGTCACATATTATGAAAACCGTGCTTGCGAGTGCAACTGGCGCATTTGTTGGCGCAACAGCATTTGCATCAGTAGCGTCAGCGGCTGACACATTGACAGTTTATACGGCTGTTGAAGCAGAAGATCTTAAGAAATATGCAAAAAATTTCAATAAAGATCATCCAAATATTAAAATCAAATGGGTCCGAGATTCTACGGGCATTATTACGGCGAAACTTCTTGCTGAAAAAAATAATCCTAAAGCTGATATCGTTTGGGGTTTGGCCGCAACAAGCCTTATGCTTCTTAAAGAAGAAGGCATGCTTGAAGGTTATTCACCAAAAGGTGTTGAAAAGCTGGATTCTAAATTCCGCGATTCCGACAACCCAACCAGCTGGACTGGTATGGATGCTTGGGTTGCATCAGTATGCTTTAATACAGTTGAAGCTAAAAAAGCTGGCTTGCCAGCACCAAAATCATGGCAAGATCTGACTAAGCCCGTTTATAAAAACCAGATCATTATGCCTAACCCGAACTCATCAGGTACTGGCTTCCTTGACGTTTCTTCTTGGTTGCAGATCTTCAAAGAAGATGGTGGCTGGAAGTTCATGGATGAATTGCATGTGAATATCGCACGTTACACTCATTCAGGATCAAAGCCTTGTAAACTGGCAGCTGCTGGTGAAATCCCTATTGGTATTTCCTTCGCATTCCGCGGCGCAAAATCCAAAGCTAAAGGTGCTCCTTTAGAAGTTATCGTACCATCAGAAGGTGTTGGTTGGGACATGGAAGCAACGGCTATCCTAAAAGGTTCCAAAAACATGGCAGCAGCAAAAACTCTTGCTGATTGGACTGTTACGAAAAAAGCGAATGAAATGTATAACAAAGGTTACGCAGTTGTGGCGTATCCAGGCGTTGCTAAACCAGTTAAGCATTTCCCAGCTGAAATCGCGACAAGCATGATCGACAACGATTTTGCGTGGGCAGCATCTAACCGTAAACGCATCCTGTCTGAATGGCAGAAACGTTACGATTCAAAATCTGACCCAAAATAGTCGGAAAAGATGTCTAAAGGAGGCCTTCGCTTGATTTGAGCGGAGGCCTTCATTTTAATCGCGGTCGCCCCTGCCGGATAAGTGTGAGCTATAGTATGAAAAATAATACCGACAACGAACAGGACGAAACCTATCTTCAAGTCCGTAACGTCACGAAGATGTTTGGAACTTTTGCAGCGCTCAAAGACATCTCACTTGATGTAAATGAGGGAGAATTTGTTTGCTTCCTCGGACCTTCGGGATGTGGAAAAACAACTTTGCTACGCGCAATTGCGGGTCTTGATATTCAGACCCATGGTAAAGTTTTCCAGGGCGGACGTGAAATTTCCGATCTGCCCGCCTCTGAACGCGATTTTGGGATTGTTTTTCAATCTTATGCGTTGTTCCCAAACCTCTCAGTCAATGACAATGTTGGCTACGGCTTGGTAAATGTAGGGACAAGTAAAGCCGATACTCATGCAAGAGTAGTGGAGCTTCTCTCATTGGTTGGTTTGGAAGATCAAGGCGATAAGTATCCCGCTCAATTATCAGGTGGTCAGCAACAGCGTGTTGCACTAGCACGTGCGCTTGCCATGTCTCCAGGACTTCTTCTACTTGATGAGCCACTTTCTGCGCTGGATGCCAAAGTTCGTGTGCATTTACGCCATGAAATGAAAGAGCTCCAGCAACGCTTGGGCGTCACAACCGTTATGGTGACACATGATCAGGAAGAAGCCCTGACGATGGCAGACCGAATTGTTGTGATGAATGATGGGAATATCGAACAAGTCGGCACACCAGAAGAAATTTATGGAAGTCCGGCCAGCCCATTTGTGGCAGAATTCGTTGGTACGATGAACTTCCTTAAGGCGACTAAAGGCGAAAATAGTCAAATTATGTTGGGAACTCATACCCTGACACTTAATGATGCTGAAAAAGCAAAATTGAACGGATCGTCTGTTCTTGCTTGCGTTCGCCCAGAAGATATTCTTGTGCGCGGCGTTGATGACAGCACGGCTAATTCGTTCGACACAAAAGTCAAAAACCTAGAATTTTTGGGATCATTCTGCCGGGCCACCCTAGTTTACGGCAAGGATGATACGGAATTACAAGCAGACTTCTCGATTAACCTTGTTCGTGACAAGGGCGTGGAAGAGGGCGGCAATGTTCGCATAGCGCTTCCAGCAAATAGTATTCATATTTTTTCAGCCGGGTGAGTAATATGACAGATCAAACTTTGTCTTCTGCAAGCCCTGCCATTGTCAAGCCGAAACTAAGCCGTGACGATTATGTAATGCGGGCCTTTGTCTTGGTTATTGGTTTATGGCTGGTTGTAACCTTGCTAATGCCGCTTTATGCCATGCTGTCAAAAAGTGTGCAGGATAAAGACGGCCTCTATATTGGCTTGACGAATTACATAGAGTATTTTTCGACGCCGGCCTTATTTTATTCCATTAATAATAGTTTCTTTATTGCCTTTTTAACGACCGCAATAACCATCAGTTTAGCGTCTGTTTTTGCTTTTATCCTTTCCCGTTCAACAATTCCGGGTAAGGGTATTTTTAAAAGTATCGCATTGCTTCCTTTATTGGCGCCTTCGCTGCTTCCAGGTATCTCTTTCGTCTATCTATTTGGGCGTCAGGGGGTCTTGAAGGATCTCATGGGTGATTACAGTATCTATGGCCCCATTGGCATCGTAATGGGTGAAGTTTTCTATACCTTCCCTCATGCATTGATGATTTTGGTCGCGGCCTTTTCAATTGCCGATGCCCGTCTCTATGAGGCGGCCGAAGTTCTTCGTTCAAGCCGCATCAGAACCTTTTTTACAGTCACTTTACCCGGCATAAAATACGGACTAATCAGTGCAATTTTTGTTGTCTTTACTTTGGTTATCACCGACTTTGGTATCCCAAAAGTGATCGGCGGCCAGTATAATGTTTTAGCGACTGATATTTATAAACAAGTGATCGGGCAACAGAACTTTCAAATGGGTGCTGTGGTCAGTGTTGTTTTGCTGTTCCCAGCTATTTTGGCCTTTGCCGTGGACCGTTTTGTTCAACGGAAACAGGTTGCGATGCTGACGGCGCGCGCTGTGCCGTATGAGCCAAAACCTCACACTTTGCTTAATCGTATGTTCTTTTTATATTGCTGCATAATCGCCGTAATGATTGTTGGAACTATCGGCATGGCTGGGTATGCGTCTTTCGTGACATTTTGGCCTTATAATCTTGAGCTTTCGCTTAACAACTATGACTTTGATGTTATGGATGGCGGCGGATGGGGGTCTTTCTATAATTCACTAGAATTGGCCGCATATACTGCCGTGATCGGGACTTCGGTTATCTTTACCGGTGCTTATATGGTGGAGAAAGCCAAAGGATTTGGTCTTATTCGAGGAATTATACAATTCTTTTGCATGATCCCCATGGCTGTTCCTGGAATGGTTCTGGGCCTTGCCTATATTTTCTTCTTTAACCATCCGGATAATCCACTGGGATTTATTTATGGAACAATGCCGATTTTGGTGATTGTTACCATTACCCATTTTTACACGGTTAGTCATTTGACATCTATGACCGCGTTGAAGCAAATGGACCCAGAGTTTGAAACCGTATCTGCATCCCTTAAAGTTCCGTTTTTTAAAACATTCTTGAAGGTAACAGTACCGGTTTGTTTGCCCGCAATTTTAGATATCTCTATCTATTTGTTCGTAAACGCAATGACAACGGTGTCCGCAGTTATCTTCCTGTATTCATCTGATACAGCACTGGCATCGATTGCCGCGCTAAACATGGATGACGCAGGCGATGTCGCACCGGCAGCGGCCATGTGTATGGTCATTGTTGCCACATCTGCAACCGTACGTGTATTCCACGCTCTTCTTTCCAGAGGAATTGCAGCCAAAACCCAAAAATGGCGGAAAAGATAATGTCCAGAGCTGCAGAAGTTACAGAAACACGTCCTCATCAATCAGAAGGGGACGTGAATTTCTCCGCACGGCGAAAAGAATGGGCTGCACGGAATATCGACGATGCTACAGCTACCCTTCTACAACGGGATTCCGATGCTTTTCTTCACCAATCGGTTTCCAGTCCGTGCCTTAACAGCATTCAATCAGCTGAAGGCGCCTATATTATTGATGGGCAGGGACGCCGTCTTTTGGATTTTCACGGCAACAATGTTCATCACATTGGGTATGGTCATCCAAGACTAAAAGCAGCTATTACGAAACAAATGGACGATCTGTCTTTTGCTCCGCGCCGTTTTACCTGCGACCCTGCGGTTGAACTTGCAGAAAAATTGGCTGAAATATCCCCGGGGGACTTGTCAAAAGTCCTTTTTGCGACAGGTGGATCAGATGCTATTGAGATGGCTTTGAAAGTGGCCCGTGCAAAAACAGGCCGTTTCAAAACGATCTCTTTCTGGGATGCATTCCACGGTGCCGGATTTGGTGCGTCTAGTATTGGCGGGGAACAATTATTCCGCGGCCAAGCAATTGGCCCGCTTCTTCCAGGAACAGAGCATGTTGCACCTTACGCTTGCTACCGATGCCCCTATGGGTATGAAGTCGATGCAAATGGACAGCCTAATCAGCAAATGTGTAAAACCACTTGCGCCAACATGATCCGTTATGTTCTTGAAAAAGAGGGGAACGTTGCCGCTGTGATTGCGGAACCTGCTCGCGCAGTTCCTTATACGCCACCACCAGGGTTTTGGAAGATGGTGCGCGAAGCCTGCAATGAGGCCGGAGCTTTGTTGATTTTCGATGAGATTCCAACAGGTCTTGGAAAAACAGGCCGCCTCTTTGCTTGTGATCATGATGATGTCGTGCCAGATATTTTGGTAATGGGTAAGGCTCTTGGTGGCGGAATATTACCAATCGCTGCAACGCTTTGTCGTCCAGAACTTGATGTTTTAGGTGACTATGCAATTGGCCATTATACCCATGAGAAAAATCCGGTGACTACGCGGGCCGCTCTGACAACCATTGAAATCATCGAAGATGAAGGACTTGTTGAGAACGCTGATAAAATCGGATCATATGCGTTAGAACGTATGCATGACATGAAAGATAAATATTCACTGATCGGTGACGTGCGCGGGCGCGGTTTCCTTCTTGGGCTGGAGCTTGTGACAGATCGGGAGACAAAAGAGCCTGCAAAAGATCAGGCCGAAGAAATTCTCTATCGGGCGTTCGATGCAGGTTTGAGCTTCAAAACAACGATGGGCAATGTTCTGACTTTGACACCGCCGCTGATCACCACAAGAGAGCAGATGGACTTTGCTCTTGATATCCTTGATGACGCTATTGGTGATCTTTCCATCCGTTAATTTTTTCTATAAGTATAATCGATATATTTGATTAAAAATAGCAATTTGACTTATCCTTGGCGGAAGCGCCATATGGGGCATCAAAGCCATTTGCCCTTTAAAAAAGGAGAGGGATAGTGACCAAGCATTCAGTTACAAATATGGAATATTCAACAAGTGAGGGAGTATTCCAAGTCGGCTCAGAGCCATATCTTTTGACGCCAGGCCCATTGACAACAGCGCCGTCAACCAAAGCGGCCATGTTGAAGGATTGGGGCTCCTGGGATGATGAATTTAAAGCTGTGACAGCTGAAATTCGGAGCCGCCTTATTGCCATGTGTAACGGCGGTGATGATTATGACTGCGTCCCCATGCAGGGCAGCGGTACATTTTCAGTTGAAGCTGCATTGGCATCCTTTATTCCCAAAGATGGGAAAGCGCTTATTCTGATGAACGGTGCTTATGGCGCGCGTTCTGCTAAAACACTTGATTATATTGGCCGGGATTACATTACTTTGGACAAGGGCGATTATCTGCCGCCTATGCCTGAAGAAGTTGATGCAATTCTTTCTGAAAATCCTGATGTGACCCATGTGGTTGTTGTTCATTGCGAGACCAGTTCAGGTATTTTGAATCCGCTTCAAGGCATTTCTGATGTCGTCCATGGACGCGGCCTGAAATTAATTGTCGATAGCATGAGTGCGTTTGGCGCGGTTCCTGTTGATGTAAATGACATTCCTTTCGAAGCGCTTGTGTCATCTGCAAATAAATGTATCGAAGGTGTTCCGGGATTCGGCTTCATTCTTGCGAAGAAAACGGCCCTAGAAGCTGCCAAAGGCAACAGCCATTCTTTAAGTTTGGATATTCATGATCAATGGGCAAACATGAATAAGACCGGTCAGTGGCGTTTTACGCCACCAACTCATACAGTTGTTGCGTTTTTAGAAGCGTTACGCCTGCATGAAGCTGAAGGCGGCGTTCAAGGCCGCCTTGGTCGATATACTGAAAATCGCGATATACTCGTTTCTGGAATGCGGGGTCTTGGGTTCGAAACCCTCTTGGAAGATGAGTGGTTATCCCCTATTATCACCACCTTCTTTAGCCCAAACGATCCCAAGTTTGATTTTACTCTATTCTACAATGAAATTAAATCTCGCGGATTTATCATCTACCCCGGAAAACTAACTGTTGCAGATAGTTTCCGTGTTGGATGTATTGGCGCATTAGATGCGACTGTGATGCGCGGTGTTGTTGAAGCCGTCAAAGATAGTTGTGAACATATGGGGGTGGTTAATTTTGGACCACCTGACGGAGTGAAATAAGAAAACAGTGGATGCGACATCAGTACTGATCAGTTTGCTAGGAGGCGTTTCACTTCTGCTTTGGGGCCTTAGAATGGTCAATACAGGCGTTACTCGCGCCTATGGCCGTGAACTTGGAAGGATCCTGAATTTCAGCTTGAAAAACAGGGTAAATTCATTCTTCGGCGGTCTTGGTGTCACCATGTTGTTGCAAAGTAGTACCGCAACGGCTCTTCTAACAGCATCATTTGCAGGCAGAGGTCTTGTTACAGCCTCTGCCGGTATTGCCGTGATGCTGGGAGCCGATGTAGGCACTACATTGGTCGCGCAGGTCTTGAGCTTTGATTTATCTTGGCTTGCGCCTGTAATGCTGTTCGTAGGCTTTGTTCGTCACTCCACCGCCAAATCTACACGCGCTAAAAACCTAGGAAGAATTTTCTTAGGTCTTGGCATGATGCTGACAGCGCTTAAACTGCTGGTACTGGCATCTGGCCCTATTCGGGATTCTGAGGTCGCGCAATTCGTATTTAGCTCCCTGTCAGGGGAGCCAGTACTCACCATTATTATTGGTGCCTTGATTACTTTCGTAGCCCATTCAAGCCTTGCAACCGTCCTTTTTATTCTGACGTTGGTTGCAACCGGCGGAGTGCCAATGGATGTGGCTCTGGCTATGATATTGGGCGCGAATTTGGGTGGATCTATACCACCTGTTCTCGCGACAATGAACGCAGATGCTCCTTCAAGACGGCCACCGCTCGGTAATTTTATATGTCGATTGATTGCTGTTTTTGCCGTCTTGCCGTTTCTTGATCTGCTGGAGCCTGAGCTGATGAAATTTGCAGCTGACCCCGCACGGCAAGTTGTGAATTTCCATACAGGTTTTAATCTGGGTCTTGCAGCAATATTTATATTCTTCACAGGCCCTCTTGGACGACTAACTGAAAAGCTGATACCTGAGAAAACTGATGATGATAGCGCATCGTCGCGACCAATCCATCTGGACCGCGCGGCCCTTGAAAGTCCGCAGCTCGCCATGGCAAACGCCGTGCGTGATACGTTACGCATG
>CAJXWA010000162.1 GCA_913062525.1 uncultured Alphaproteobacteria bacterium
TCGTGGATGTGGGACTTGAATATCTGACCCTATCTCGCGGCTCTGGCACATTGTCAGGCGGCGAAAGTCAGCGTATCCGACTAGCATCTCAAATCGGATCCGGCTTAACTGGTGTTCTATATGTATTGGACGAGCCCTCCATTGGTCTTCACCAACGTGATAACGCACGGCTTTTGAAAACTCTGGTTAATCTTCGTGATCAAGGAAACTCTGTCATTGTGGTTGAGCATGATGAAGAAGCCATCATGATGGCGGATCATGTGATCGATATGGGTCCAAAAGCCGGTAGTCTTGGTGGTCGCCTAATTGCACAAGGCACGCCTGATGACATTATGGCCGTCGAGGAAAGTATCACCGGGAAATACCTATCCGGTGAGATGGAGGTTCCTCTTCCTGTGGTTCGCCGGAAAGTCACTGACGCCCGCCAAATCAAAATTATTGGCGCCCGTCACAACAACCTGAAGCGGGTAAATGTGAACATTCCGCTTGGCACATTCACTTGCGTGACTGGTGTGTCGGGCGGTGGTAAATCGTCGCTGATCATTGAGACGCTATACAAAGCTATTGCCAAAAAGCTGAACAACAACCGCAATCATCCTGGCCCCCATGACCGTATTGAAGGCATCGAATGGCTGGATAAAATTGTTGATATTGATCAAAGCCCAATTGGCCGGACACCAAGATCAAATCCCGCTACATATACCGGTGCGTTTACGCCAATTCGAGAATGGTTTGCCGGTCTGCCAGAAGCAAAAGCACGGGGCTATAAATCTGGTCGTTTTTCATTCAACGTGAAAGGCGGCAGATGCGAAGCGTGTAAAGGCGATGGCGTCATCAAAATTGAAATGCATTTCTTGCCAGATGTTTATGTACAATGTGATGTGTGCCAGGGTAAGAGATACAACAGAGAAACATTGGATATTGCCTTTAAAGACAAGAACATATCCAACGTTCTTGATATGACAGTTGATGAAGCCGTGGTTTTCTTTAAGGCAGTTCCGTCAATTCGTGAAAAATTCGAAACCCTGCAACAAGTCGGTCTTGGCTACATCCATGTTGGCCAGCAAGCGACCACATTGTCAGGCGGTGAAGCGCAGCGGGTTAAACTTGCGAAAGAACTCTCAAGGCGCGCCACAGGCCGGACATTGTATATTCTGGATGAACCTACAACTGGACTTCATTTTGAGGATGTTCGTAAATTAATGGAAGTGCTTCAAGCCTTGGTCAATACGGGCAACAGCGTTCTTGTCATTGAGCATAACTTGGAAGTCATCAAAACGGCCGACTGGGTCATTGATATGGGGCCGAATGGCGGTGATACCGGTGGATATTTGGTTGCTGAAGGCACGCCAGAGGATGTCGCAAAAGTGGCGGATAGCCATACGGGACGTTATTTGAAAGAAATTTTGGAGAAACGCCCTGCGGTTAAACAGGCGCCCTCAAAAAAATCTGCAAGCAAATCAGAAAATCCCAAAGTAGCCTAAAAGCGCTTTTGAAAGAGTATGTTATGACGAATACAACGGATCCGGTACATGTGATCGGCGGCGGCCTTGCAGGTTCAGAAGCCACTTGGCAGCTTGTCAATCAGGGCATACCTGTCATTTTGCATGAAATGCGCCCAACCCGCGGAACAGACGCCCATATTACTGAAAATCTGGCGGAGTTGGTTTGTTCCAACTCCTTCAGATCTGACGATGCAACGAATAGTGCTGTTGGCGTCTTACATCAAGAGCTGCGCGACCTCGGATCTATTATCTTTGAATGTGCCGACACTCATAAAGTTCCAGCGGGCGGCGCACTTGCCGTTGATCGTCATGGGTTTTCGGCAGCTGTTCAGGAAAAGTTGGAAAATCATCCGCTTGTCACCATTGAACGCGAAGAAATCACAGGTCTTCCTCCAGAAGAATGGGGAAGCTGCATTATTGCGACAGGCCCGCTGACATCCAACGCCCTGGCAAACGCAGTCCATACGGCCACTGGTGCAGATGCTCTTTCATTTTTCGATGCAATTGCACCCATTCTGTACAAAGACAGCGTCGATTTTGACAAGGCTTGGTTCCAATCTCGCTATGACAAAGGGACTGGTACCGATTATATCAATTGCCCAATGACAGAAGAGCAGTACCACGAATTCATTCGAGATCTGAATGAGGGCGAAAAAACTGAATTCAAAGAATGGGAGAAAGACACTCCCTACTTTGATGGTTGCCTGCCTATTGAAGTTATGGCGGAACGCGGCCCTGAAACATTGCGATACGGACCAATGAAGCCCGTTGGTTTAACCGATCCGAAAAACCCAACGGTGAAACCATACGCCATTGTTCAGCTCCGCCAGGACAACAAACTTGGGACGCTCTACAATATCGTCGGTTTTCAGACAAAATTGAAATATGCGGAACAAAAACGCATCTTTCAAAAAATACCAGGTTTGGAAAACGTGGAATTTGCGCGCCTTGGTGGATTGCATCGCAATACATTTATTAACAGTCCAGAAGTTCTCGATGACCAACTTCGCCTTAAAAACCACCCTCGCCTCCGGTTCGCAGGCCAAATTACCGGCGTTGAAGGGTATGTGGAAAGTACTGCCATTGGCATGCTAGCAGGGCGTTTTCTTGCAGCAGAGAAATTGGGAACGTCTTTCTCTATTCCGCCTATTACGACGTCACTTGGCGCCTTAATGAGCCATATTACAGGTGGCGCTGATGCTAAAACATTCCAGCCAATGAACGTAAACTTCGGTCTTTATCCTCCGCTTGAAATCCGCGTAAAGAAAAAAGAACGCAAACAAGCTTATGCAACACGGGCTGCAAGTGAGTTTGCAAATTGGCGAGAAAGCTTAGGCAACGGTGAGCAATTACCTGACTGACTTGAGAAAATCGGTTTTGGTAACCATTTGGTTACTATGTACCTTTACTCTCTTCTGTATATTCCGGTGGCTCACGCCTCCATTTGACGTGCATAGACTATTATTAATAGAAGTATCAGAGAATAAATGGCTGAAACAGACTCTACAGTAACTGAGAATGGGAATAACACAGGCGCCGAAAACGTCAGTCCGAGTACTCATTTTGCGTTTGAGCATAAAATCTTTGGTGTTAAAGGTGCCTGCTTCAAACTAACAGCCGATAGCAAAGAACCAGCTCTCTATGTCACACTTGGAGAAATGAAGGGCGCGATCCCTATTCGGTCAATTTGCGAGGAATTCGGAATTGATAAAGAAAGTTCAGATGCAGAACTTCTTCGCACAGTTAGTGGATCATTAAAATTCGTTCGAGAGATTTATCCTAACGACTCTATCCCAACAGAATTGCTGGATGGGAGCGCGTCGTGGACGATTAATGAAGGCCACAAAGATATTGCCCGTGGCCGTGTGACAATGCAGCTCATTTCATGGCTTTCTGGTAGCGAAGAAATCATTACCAATTCAGGCGAACTTGAAGCGATCATCTCCGATCCACAAACAAAAACTAAAGTTCAAGATGCCTTTAAAGAAATTGCCAAAAAACTAGGTATTACAAAAGACGATGTGATCGAAAAGGTAGACGATGTTATTCGGGAGCTTGCCTATATTGAAGCGCTTCGGGATCATTATTCCCACATCAAAAAAATTAGCCTTAACGTGGACCGCCTTCAAAACATATACCGTAGAGATCGCGGTATGATGGAAGATTTGAGCCGTATACATGCTTTGCTCAGCCCGGTCGTAAATAAATTTGATCGTAGCTTCGATGAACTTGACGCTCAAACATGTGAAGTTCTAACAATATTGAAGAACTTTGAGCCAACTATCGAGTTTATTCGGAAAACGCGCGACGATCTGCATCAGCGGTTTATGATTTGGGACGTCATGATTGACGGTTGGAAAAATCTCGAAGCTGAAGAAAGCACTGAAGTTGAGCAACAGTTAAAGAAAACATATCGATTCCTCGCGCAAAACTTCATGCAGGCACAAACTTGGCGTTTGGGAAATATGTAACCTCAGGCTAACAGCTTATACATTGATAAAGCCAAGACTTTACGAAGCCCACCGACTTCCATCCTTGGATCTGCAGGTTCGTATTTTAACTTTTTCAATTGCTTTAAATATACCCCACTAAGCCCGTTGCAAAGCACCGCTGCTTTTTGGCCTTTACTAACATTCCTTGCTTGTAAGTTCGCATCGCGCAATTCTTCGCGTGTAAATTCGGCCATTTTTCGAACGATTTCCAGAAAAGCAGCTCGGTTTTCTGCCTTAAAGACTGTCTCATCAGTCAACGAGTAGTCGGTGAGGACTTTGGTTGGAATAAGAACGAGACCGTTTTGTGCATGAAAAGGAATAGCCCGCAGTATGCCCGTTAGAGCGTAGCTTCGGCCACAGCGAACGACCGCTTCAATATTTTTAGAATTGTCAGCCCCGCCAAGCGCTTTATACATCAAATGGTGTAAGGCACCGCCAGTCGTATCCGCATATACCAAAAGATCCCCGGTGCTTTCTATAGGGGCAGGATCAAGATCTTTTGCCCGCATATCAACCATTTCGAGCATAAGATTAAAATCTATTGGCTGCTGCCGATTAAAGCTGTGCAAGGCTTCCACAACAGGATGGGGTTTTGATATGTTTCCAGTCAAACCCGTTAAGGCATCCCGCCACCATTGCAGTCGAATATCACCGAGCAACGGTTCGCTCACTGTTTCGCGGACACGGGCAATTTCAATATTAAACGCAAGGATTGCGAATAAACACTCCCGCGGCCCTTTGGGTGCAAACAGGCAACTCAGCCATCGGTCATAATCAAAACGACGCACATCATTAGCTATTGGGGATAGGTCTGTATTTTCAGTCACTTTATTTCCATCAGATGTCAGCAGGTTAGGACGGGCTGTTTCTATTTAGCAGAAACTCTTTAGAATAATTAAAAAAAATGGATGTTCCACTGCAATTTTTGCTATATATCTTTGGAGCAATTTAATTAATGGCTTCAAGAATGGAGCCACTCATAACGATAACAGCTTTGAACTGTTTCTAACTGGCAAGAGGATAAAATGGCTTACGAACTTCCAGATCTACCATATGCAAAAGACGCATTGGCCCCCCACATTTCAGAAGAAACTCTGAACGTTCATCACGGCAAGCACCATAACACTTATGTTGTAAACTTGAACAACATGCTGGACGGTGATGACAGCAAATCTCTTGAAGAATTGATGAAAGAAACAGCTGGCAACGCTGCTAAAGCTGGCATCTTTAACAATGCGGCTCAGATTTGGAACCACACATTTTATTGGCATTCCATGTCACCAAATGGCGGCGGAAAACCAACTGGTGCTATTGCTGCAAAAATCGACGAAGATTTCGGATCATACGAAAAATTCGCTGAAGAATTTAAAACAGCCGGCGCAACACAGTTCGGTTCAGGCTGGGCATGGTTGGTACTTGAAGGCGGCAAGCTGAAAGTTACCAAAACGCCAAACGCTGAAAGCCCGCTTACAGGCGGCGCTACTCCATTGTTGACTATGGATGTTTGGGAACATGCTTACTACATCGATTATCAAAACCGCCGCCCAGATTACATGGGTACTTTCCTTGCGGAATTGATCAACTGGGACTTTGCAAACGAAAATCTTGCTAACGCATAATTTCAAAGCAAATAAACATTAAAAAAGGCGCTCCAAACGGGGCGCCTTTTTTAATTCAACACTTGTCGGTGATGAAGATCTTTTCTGCTGGCTAGAATGCGATCAAAGCAGCCGCGACCCGGCGTTTCTCGAGAAGTAGGACGTTGTACGTCCGAACAGCGGCACCGCTGTCCATGCTATCGATGGTGATGCCTTTAGTACGAAGAGCCCTGCGAACACCCTCGTCAATAAAAGCCATGTTGGCGCCGCACCCGATTAGCAAAATTTCCACGGCTGGAACCGCATTTATAATCGGCTCTAACGCTTCAACAGTTAGATCTTCAATAGAACCGATATCCCATACAGACGTTGCATTTGGCAACACGATGATGTTTCCGTCATAGCGAACGCCGCTAATTCGAAAGCCACCATCTCCGTAAGAGTTGACAAGCTGTTGTCCCTCTTCGGGTATGCCAGAGATATCTTGCATTGCGTCTAGACGTCGTAGGCTTCGTCATCGCTCGGTTTAAAGCCATCATCTTCTTCATTGTGATGGGTTAAACCGATTTGCAGTAGAATAGGCGCCGCAACGAAGATGGACGAGTAAGTTCCAACGACAACACCAAAAATCATAGCTGTTGCAAACCCGCGAATAACCTCGCCGCCAAAGACAAACAAAGCAATCAACGCAAGCAATGTTGTAACTGACGTCATTACTGTCCGGGACAATGTCTCGTTGATGGATAGGTCCAGAAGATCTTTCACATCCATTTTCTTGTAGCGCCTGAAATTTTCCCGAATACGGTCATAAACCACAACAGTATCATTGATGGAATAACCCACAATGGTCAGGATCGCCGCAATAGATGCAATATTAAATTCAATACCAGTGATGGCAAACATACCGATGGTTAGGATCACGTCATGACCCAAGGCTGCAATAGCGCCAACGGAATAGTGCCACTCGAACCGCAACCAGATATAAATCAAGATTGCGAGGACCGATACGAGAACAGCTAGAATAGCAGTGTCCACCAGTTCAGCGGATACAGTTGGGCCAACAAATTCGATACGGCGATAGGAAATACCGGCGCCGTTATCTGCAACAAGTTGAGCTTTAACCTTTGCCACAGCATTTTTCTGTGCTTCGGCGTCACCATCTTGGCGTTGAACGCGGATCAAAATATCATCTGGTGCCCCAAAGGTTTGCAAGGAAATTTGTCCAAGTCCAAGGCCACCAAGAGAGCTTCTCATATCACCAAGGTCAGGTGCTGTCTCGAAGCCAGCTTCAATCATGATGCCGCCTTCAAAGTCGATGCCTTTGTTAAGACCCGGACCAAAGAACATGAAAGCAGACAGTAGAATTAATACGGCAGAAATACCGAATGTGATGAAACGTTGTTGAAGGAACGGAACCTTGGTTTTTGCAGGAACGAGTTTAATCTTCATGGTATCCCTCCCCCTATACGTTTAGGGTTTTGGGGCGGCTACGTTGCGCCCACAAAGTAATTATCATTCGTGATAACAAAATCGCTGTAAACATGGAGCAAATAATACCGACCCCCAATGTCACTGCGAAACCTTTCACCGGACCAGAGCCCATAACGAACAAGATGACAGCGGCAATACCCGTTGTTACATTCGCATCAACAATTGTGGTGAAGGCCCGTTTATAGCCACTTTCAATGGCATTTATCGGAGATTTTCCGTTACGGACCTCTTCGCGAATACGTTCAAAAATCAAAACATTCGCATCAACCGCCATACCGATGGTCAGGATAATACCTGCAATACCTGGTAATGTCAGTGTAGCACCAAGAACGGAAAGCGATGCACCGATTAAGAACATGTTCATGGCCAACGCGATATTGGCAACAATACCAAACAAGCCGTATGTGAGTATCATAAAGATCGCAACGGCAACCAAACCAATGATGCCAGCGATCTTACCGGCTTCGATTGAGTCAGCACCAAGGTCAGGTCCAACTGATCGTTGTTCCAAGATGTTAAGCGGAGCAGGAAGCGCACCGGCACGAAGCAACAAGGCAAGATCTTGCGCGCCTTGAACATTAAAGCCACCACTG
Organism: uncultured Alphaproteobacteria bacterium; assembly: GCA_913062525.1. Classification (GTDB taxonomy): domain Bacteria; phylum Pseudomonadota; class Alphaproteobacteria; order Sneathiellales; family Sneathiellaceae; genus Sneathiella. Next base: position 7,680 of record CAJXWA010000162.1, read on the forward strand.
ATAATTGCCGCGCCGCCCAAGATAGGCTCGTTAATGCGCGGGGCACTGACAACTTTGCCATCGAGAACGATTGCAAATGGTTTACCAACATTTTCTGTTGTGACACGGCCAAACTGCTTGCCGCCAAGACCATTAAACCGAATAGAGACGACCGGTTGGCCTTGTTGGAACGTCGGTTGTGCATCTTCAAGATTTTCACCAGAGACCATAACCCGGTTTTTAATCACATAAGTCTGACCTTCTTCGTTCAAAGACGGAAGACGTTGTGATCCAGCAGGAACGGATCCCCCTGTGGCAGAGCCTGATAAATCAACCAAATGGAAGGTCATCTGCGCAGTTTGACCCAAAAGATCAATAATGCGCTGAGGATCGCCAAGTCCTGGTAATTGA
>CAJXWA010000163.1 GCA_913062525.1 uncultured Alphaproteobacteria bacterium
CTTTCTTTGGCAAAAACGTCATGTTTTCGGACATGCAATATGTACACCGGAAATCACACCGATCTGTCACAGAAACACGGAGATAAGAGACTTCTCTACCAAAAGGGTCGATCATTTTTATACCTTTGTGAAACACACGCCGCTTAAAGGGAAAGCATATAATTCACATAGAATATAGGTTATGAGTTGTTTTGGGAAGCGATCTCAGGGGTTAATTTGTTTCGTAATATTTTATTTCGCCAGAGAGAAAGTGTTCGTTCTTCAGTGCGCGCTCTGCAGCCTCAGTTTTCAAAAGACAATAAAAGGCTATGACGTCGTCTTTTTCCTCAGGGGAAATCTGATTTTTTGAAGAATTACTCGCAATGGTCAAGTCCAGCATTGTAGCGAAAATCACTCTGTCAAGTTTCAAGGCCTTGCAGGCAACAGCCAAGCGTTGAGGATCATCTATGTACAAAATATTTTGTATATGTATTCGCGTTAGGTTGAGTAGTTTGGCAAAAGTGATTTCAAATAGATCAATTTCACCTTGGCGGAGGGATTTGAGTAGGAACCCTGCTGTCAGCTCACCGGCGGCGTGTAATTTATCCACCAGCATTTCAGATGGATCCATAACGTTTGAGATGGAGCGTATTGTATGTTCTCGCTCGTTTTGTTGGATCTCCAGAATTTGTGGGTCCACATCGAATTGCTCCACAATTATTTCTCGAAGAGACATGGAAACCCAACGGTACATCTTTTCAGCAATATGATTGGGAAGGAACGGCCGATTTAGGAGTGGTTTTTGGTAAGCGGTGATTGTCTCAGACTTGTGACCTAATATTTCAAGTGTATTTTCTGAAATGGTCGCTGTGTGATTATTTAAAAGACAGACACACACTTTACTATCGTCAGTATCGCAAAGAGCTTGAGAAACGCTAGTCGTGATATTTCCCCGCGCCGCTACAGCTAATTGGTGCTGAGAAGACCTTGTGTGAATGATTTTAATTAAATCAGTCTCTTCTAGAATTCCACTGTCATGCAAGATTGGCAGAGCGACTTCAATCTCATCATTGGCCAGAAAAATAATTAAATCTTTTGGAATATCAGTCCTGCCAGATATGTTTTTGGCAAAATGGGTTCGAATAGATTTTTCAACGTCAGAAGTGATGCGGCAAAGGATATCTGCCATCAATTCCTTTTCTGCGGTTGAAAAAGACATCTCATCATCAATTAAAAAGTTTCCGATTTTTTCATACAGAAACTTGCGTTGCGTGCTTGATTTATCTTCAGCAAGCTCAACTAAATTTAATATTTGATTGATATTTCCCTGACTCTGGGCGCTCAAATTCATTACCTATCTATAAATCTTAATAACCAGATTGTGGATACACCGGGTTAATAAACTATAAATGTTTCGGTAAACAGTTGAAATAAAGAAGGAGTGTAATAATCATTACAACATGAGCGGCAATCTGGCTGTAAATCGGCTTCCCCTACCCGGCTCACTTGCAACAGTGATGTCGCCACCCATCAATTTGGCAAGCTTCAATGACAATGTAAGGCCAAGGCCGACACCGTCTTCTGCGCGACTATAGATACCGTTATGCGCTTGTTTGAACGCTTCAAAAATATAGGCTTGTTCGTCGAGGTCAATGCCAGGACCGGTATCCCAAATCGTTAGCAGGAGATTGTTATTTTCAATGGTAGTCTCGATGCCGATCTGACCGCCATTGGGTGTGAACTTCACTGCATTTCCGAGAATATTCACAATGATTTGAAGACATCTTGTCGGATCAACCTTGAGATCGAAGTCTTCTGTGATTCTAACTTCGCTAATATCAATTTCTTTATCACTGGCGTGTTTTTGAACAAGAATAACAGAGTCTCTGATCATTTCTTGCAACGACGTTTTCACAATATCGATGGGGATACGATCGCTTTCAATTCGAGCGATATCAAGGATATCTTCGATCAAACTCAGCAGATGTTTCCCAGAATTGTGAATGTCGCCAACATATTCTTTATATTTGTCGCTAATGGGCCCAAAAGTCTCCATTCCGATCACTTCTGCAAAACCAATAATGGCATTCAGTGGCGTACGGAGCTCATGGCTCATGGTGGCAAGAAATTCATCTTTTGCGCGGGCGGCAGCCACGGCTTTCTTTGCCGTCATTTCAAGTTGTAAATTCTTTTGGGTGATTTCGGTAATTGCTTTTTCAAGGTCAGATCTTGAAATTGACGCATCATTCTCTGCGCTTAGGCGAGCGGTGATATCGTCGCTGGTCCCGCGGTAGCCAACAAAACGGCCTTTTTCATTAAAGACTGGCACACCACTTATATTAAAGACTTTTTCTTGATCTTCCGCATTTGTGATGGTCATTGGAACAGAACGGAATGGGATATGTTTCTCAATGGCACTTTCGGCTTTACTTAACTCGCCATCGTTTGAGTGAAACTTGCCAAGATCAGTAAGTCGTTTTCCTTTGAGAAGAATAGGGGGTAGACCCACAGCCTGAACGGCTCGATCAGACACAAACGAAATTTCGCCATCGGCATTGGTTTCCCAAATCCAGTCAGATGCAGCACGTGTGATATCAAGGAACCTGCGTTTTTCAAGACGTAGGCGTGTCTCTGCATTGACCTGCCGTGTGGAGTTTATAAAGGATCCACAAACCGCAATAAATTTATCGTTCTTATCGATGATCGGAAAATGTCGGGAAAGGTAATATTCAGTGCCTTGCGGGGTTTCTACAGAGACTTGCTTGGTTTCTGCGTCTTTCGTTGTGGAGATACGGCTCACAATATCTAGGTGATCAGCTTTCAATGACGGAAAGATTTTGTCTTTAGCTCTGTTCGCAGCAATGCTCCCGAAAATTTCGATATATCCAGGATTTACATATAAAACAGTGCCGTCGGGCCGGGCGATATACATCGCTTGCGCCTGATCAAAAACAGCGTCGAAGAAATCCCTGCTAATAACGCTTTGGATCCCAGACACAATTGCGTCATCGGTGTTTCTAACACCTTTGCGCAAAGATATAACACTTCCCAGCGATTTCTCGGTCATTGTTATTTTGCCAGATCTTCGATCTGACCTCCTCTAAATTACACCCGCGCGATTATAGATACACACGCTGGGCATCTGCTTGTTCGTCTAATTGTTCTATTGCTTCAAGATAGTCACTATCCAATTTCCAGTGTTCCACAACGGACTTTGCATTAACCGGAGTTAATTTGTCGTAAAATTTCATAACCGCTTCTATTTCTGCGGGGTTGACCGCCGCTTTTCCAGAATTACTCATTCCCCCGCCACGGCGTGTCAGCAAAAACACAGCGGAAAAGCTGTTGCGGTCAAATTCAAGCGATTTACAAACAACCGCCATTGCTTCGGCATTTTTATCATGAACAAAGCGGCTGAGAGTTGCTGTGTCTAGTCCAGTCTTAATGGATATTCCGGCGACAAATAATCTCAATTGCCGACTTTTAAGGGACTGGATAAGAGTTTTTTCAGTAAGCTCGTTTTTAGCGGCGAGGTGAGCTGCTAGTCGATCCGCATGGGTTTCACCAAACGCAGGAGCCGCGCTATCATTAATGTTTTCGCGTGTTGAGCTTTCCAGTTGAACGTCTAAAAAATGAGCATCGATTTCAAAGGTTTTGATGATATGCCTGCGAAGCGCCGCTGACACCCACCAGAACATTTTGTGGGCCAAGTCTGCCGGCAAGTCATGTCGAGCGAGAAGGGGCTCTTGAAACCGATCCACACGTTTAGATTCTTCAACTAACAGCGCAAGAGCTGATTTTGAAATTTCGGCATCATTATTTCCAATAAGCTGTTCAATGACGTCTTCATCGCCATATTCAATGAGTAGGTCACTGATGATTGGACTGATGTCTTCTCTTTCTGTTATGGCGAGCAAATGTTCTTTGCTTCGAAGCTCAATAACACTGAGAAGCTCTTTTTCCATCAAAACCCGGCTTTGTGTTAGGATCGGGCGAGCAACAAAGATGTCGTCATTGGCAAGGAGGGCTATTAATTCCGCAGGGGCTTGATCTGATGTGCTCAGGTTCTTCGCGAGCGTTGCGCGCACTGAAAGTTCCACATCAGCCACCAGTTTGGTCATAATGTCAGAAATATGCGCACGTTCTTGTTCGTTAAAGCGATCGTCTTCGGATAAGAAGAGGCCACTCATATTCTCAAATAAGCGGCGACGTGCGGCTTTGCTACTATCTTTCGATAGTGTCATTAGACTACTCAGCTCTACGTTAGTACTTTCAACCATCGATATGCCTTCTTGGAACTCGTCGATCACTACTATTTTTAATAATCGATCGAATCGACCCCTATTCATATACCTGCAAAAAGTTAAAACTCTTACTGAATCAAAACTTTATAGCAGAATCATTTACGCTAAGATCACTGCGCGAAATCAACTATATTGTTTATTTCGGCGAATTTCTTACGATATGTATGCCTAAATGTCACAGTTATGCGCGGTAATAGAACTTGATTACTCATGTATTCTAGAACGCAGGCAATGTGAAATCTGTGAAAAAATGGTACCAGTTGTGCGTCTTGATCTTTTTTGAACAACATGTAGGCGTTTTTCTCTGAAAGTAGGGTCTTAAAGTTAAGATGTTCAATTAAATGTTCATCTAACCGTCTAAAAACACTCAGAATTTTAGTTTCACCTATGATGGTTCCTTAAGTTTAGCATTTATACAAGCCCTATCGCCGTAAGCAGGAAGAATAAGTGTTTTTCACAGAGTTCTTTAAAAAAAATGTGCGAACTTTACAGTTTTTTAAGGTTGTTTGGGCAGGTTGACCCACTGAATGCATCAGATTAGGAATAGGTGAATGGTCACCTGTGAGGGGTTCCAGTGGTTGAAGATTATCACGAGATGACAAGGTTGATTGAGCGGTTACATCGAAGGTTTCTTGATGTGTTACGCGCAGAGTTGGCCATAATAGAGGTTACCGACATTAATGCTGTGCAAGCATTGTTGTTGGCTAACATTGGTAAAGAAGAAATCAATGTTCGTGAATTGATGTCGCGGGGCTACTATCAGGGATCTAACGCCTCTTATAATCTGAAAAAACTTGTCGAAATGGGATATCTGATTCAAGAGAAATCAGAACGAGATCGCCGGGCAACGATGATCCGTCTTTCTGAAAAAGGATTGGAATTAATCGAAAAACTTGCTGTTTTTGAAGAAAAGCAGGCAGAGCGATTAGCGAATTCAAATCCATCACCAGATCTGGAAAGCACTCGCAAAGCTTTACGCCAAATCGAACGTGTTTGGACTGAATACATACAATACGGCCTGTAATAGTCCGATAATGGTTTCCCTAGCCACAAATTACCGGCGTGGGGGAGCCCAAATATTTTTCATAAAAATTGAATAAAAGTAAAGCTATACAAGGCAGGGGAAATTATTGCCTGTTTTTAGGCAATAATTGCCGGGTAGGTAAAAAGTACCCACTAAAAAAATTGATCAAAATAAAATAATAATAATAAAATCAATGACTTGGTAGTTTTTTAACTTGGCACATAAATTGCGTATGTATTATTGGGTTAGAATACCTCAAGTATGAACTTGACCTTAGTATAGGAAAGTTATCACTTCTTCAGCGGTCCGAAATTTGACAGTGTCAAATTCTTGATCTCGCAGAGAGCGCTCTTTTCGACAACGGGTCGCATTGCTTGAGCTTCTTATCCCAATATTTTGTAAACAACGGTCTGATGCTTTCATTAATTATGCTATGAAAGCGGATGAAGTCGAAAAATGTATAGTATTTTGAGTGCTAATTACGTAACTTTGGAAGACTAAAATATATTGTTTACGAGTTGGTAACAATTTTTTGCATATAATGTCGTGTTATAGAAAGAGTAAGGAGTTGCGAAATGGACGTAGCCCCAATTTCAAAAACGAGTATCAGTTTGTCAGGCGTTAGGTCTGACGAGATTGTATCCGAGACAAATTCGGGTCCAACAGAAGACAAACGTGTTGCATTACGCCAACCTGTCTATGAGCAAGAGGCTGAAATCGAAGACCCTGTACGTCGTGCAGAACAAGCGATTGGTCCCTTTTTCGAAGATGCCGATGATCCAAAAGGACGGTTTTCAATCGACCAGGACATTGATAGTGGACGTTTCGTATACCGGCTTGTTAATACTGATACCGGAGAAGTGATAAAACAGTTTCCAGGAGATTATGTTCTTCGCCGGGTTGCTTATTATCGCGAATTGGAAGGGCTTTCAGTAGATAGCCGTGTTTGAGAACGGGATTTAGGTATCCCGTTCTCCAGCATCTCTCTATATTTTTTCGAGCGCCTTTTTGGCGCTTTTTTGTTGCCTAACTGGCAACGGTATTCATCATATTCTTCAGACAACCTCATTTAATGAAATCGCTCCGCCTAAGGTTCTGTTGTTCCGCGATGACACGCTTGTTTGGATAGACGCGTTGGCGGAGTAGGTTTTTGGCGGCGCATTTTTCTTGGCAACTTCATCAGCCACAGCCTTTACCAGGCCTTCTGTAACTGTTTTTACCGTGGACAGTTTTCTGAAATGCGCATCAAGGGCTTCATAAAAATCGCGACTGACCGTTTTCAGGCATTCAATTTCTGTTTTTGGATATTTTTTGAAATGCTTCGGATTGTCTTTGATCAGGATCATTTGTTGATTGTAAATAGCGACAAGTCTTGATTTCTCGGCTTGATGCTCCGTCAAAGATTGAGGACTTTTAAGGTCAAGCATCTCGTTTTCGTATTCAAGGATTTGACAAAGCCGAGCAATTTTTTCGGCTAACTCTTTGGGTGTCATAAGAATGGGCATTCTCTGCTGCTGTTGTGCGAGTGGGCTTTGCATTTCTTATCCCTCCTGTAAGGCTAGTATTTCTCGGTAAACCATGTCAGCTATACCGATGCCGCCCTGGCGGCTCATGGATTTGGCATATTCGTCGTTTAACATTGATTTAAATATTTTCTCGGATTGGCCGCCGCCAAACGTCTCATCTGTTTCCAAGCCAGAAGACATATTGTTCATCATTTGGCTCAGAAAAAAAGCTTCAAAGTCCTCAGCGCTTGCGCGCGCGGCCAAATCTTTCGCCGAGTTGCTGTTTGTATCTTGCGTCGTTTGCGCCGCGGAAAATACGGCTGCTGTGTTTAGATATTCAGACATTACATCAACTCGATTTCTGCTTGTAGGGCGCCTGCGGCTTTGATGGCCTGTAAAATGGAGATCATATCTCTTGGGCCGATGCCAAGAGCATTTAATCCATCCACAAGTTCCTGCAAGCGAACACCGGGATTGAGAACGGTGAGTTTTTTATTTCCGTCTTCGTCGACTTCAACGGCGGTACGGGGAACAATCTCCGTTGTACCCGTTTCAGAGAATGGGGACGGCTGCGAGACTTGTGCAGTCTCTGTAATACGGACAGTCAAATTTCCTTGGGCAATTGCGACCGTGTCAACTTTCACGTCTTTGCCTATGACGATGATGCCTGATTGTTCATCAATGACCACGCGGGCAATTTGATCTGGCACGACCATCAATTGTTCAATGTCAGTGAGTAGGGACACCATGTCTTTGCGGTTGCTGCCTTCCAAATTTAACACAACCGTTGACGGGTCCGTTGATTTAGCAATGTCCGAACCAATGAATTTATTGATGGCTCGCTCAATCCGTCTGGATGTTGTGAAATCGGGATTCCTTAGGGAAATACGAAGACTGGTGAGGGAGGCGAGGTCGAAACTAAGTTCACGCTCTACAATGGCACCATTTGCAATTCGGCCCGCAGTGGGAACACCTTTAGTGACTGTTTCTGCGTCACCGCCTACGGAAAAACCTGAAACGGTTATGGATCCTTGTGCAACAGCATAAACTTCACCGTCAGCCGCGAGGAGGGGGGTTACGACTAATGTTCCGCCAAGCAGGCTGCTCGCATCACCGATAGAGCTGATGGCAACATCGATTTTTGTGCCCTGACTTGCAAATGGCGGTAAGGTGGATGTCACAACAACGGCGGCAACATTGGCTGTTTTAGTACTGGCATC
>CAJXWA010000164.1 GCA_913062525.1 uncultured Alphaproteobacteria bacterium
TCATCATGTATTTAGGCCGTGTTGTTGAGACCGCGGATACCGATGAATTATTCTCCCGTTCTAACCACCCTTATACACAAGCACTTCTTCGTGAAATCCCACGGCTAGAGACCCGTCATTCTGATTTTACGCCTATCGAAGGAGAGATCCCTTCCCCGCTTGATCCACCCAACGGATGCCATTTCCACCCACGGTGTCCGTTCGCGACAGATCGCTGCCGCACTGAAATCCCCACCTTGAAAGAAATCTCCCCGGGTCACCACTCTGCGTGCCACCTGAACGAAAGCAATTAAATGACTGACAAAGCCCAAGACGGCGCCGTATTTCTGGCTGTGCCAACAAGTAACCCTGTTCCCCTTGTTCTGGATAGTCCGCACAGTGGTACCGATTATCCTGACGATTTTGGTTATGCGTGTGATTACCAGGTTCTTCGTCGCGGCGAAGATACTTATATTCATGAACTATATGCAAGCGCCCCAGATCATGGTGCAACCCTTATGGCGGCCAACTTTCCGCGCAGCTACATCGATGTCAACCGTGGTCTAAATGAAATTGATACGTCGCTTATCGAGGGCAACTGGACTGGCGAAGTGAGCGATAGCGAAAAGGCGGCGGCGGGCATTGGGCTCATTTGGCGGATCAATCAAGAGAACGTCGATATCTACAATCGAAAGCTTTCTGTGGACGAAGTTAATCACCGGATTAACACATATTGGCAACCCTACCACGATAGCTTGAAGGGACTGATAAATGATGTCCGACAAAGCCACGGCAAAGTCGTGCATATAAATTGCCATTCAATGCCCAAGGTTAGCAACGAAAGTTCAAAAGAGGGACCGGGTGTTATTCGCCCTGAATTTTGTCTTGGCGATCGCCACGGGACAACGTGTGATCCTGCTTTAGTTGCCTTGACAAAATCAACACTAGAAGAGCTAGGCTATGCTGTTTCGGTGAACGAGCCCTACGCGGGAGTTGAACTTGTTCGGGCCTACAGCGATCCATCTGATGGACGACACAGCCTCCAAGTGGAAATTCGCCGAGACTTGTATATGGATGAAAAAACTTTCGAAAAATCTTCTAATTACAATAAGTTGAAATCTGATCTTAATATATTAGTTCAAAAACTATCGGCCTTCTCAGCCGCCCTATAATAATTGGTATTTCCGCGTCACCATTTTGAAACGGTCGTTTTCACGCCACGTCTTCAAATTCGGTGACGCTAAAACCATCCTTTTCAGAGTAGAAGCAAACATGCGCTTCTATGGCACGGCTTTCATCGAACGGCGTGTCATATGCCCACGCTCCATTTTCTATACTTTCAGTGCCGACTTTCACATTCCAGTAACGCGCATTACCCTTGAACGGGCAGTATGTTGACAGTGAATTTGCTGTCAAATATTCCTCAGAAACATCTGACTTTGGAAAATACAAACGGCCTTGATAATTTCCCTCTTCCAGAAGCATCGCGCGGCTCGAGCGAGCGATAAGCTTTCCCTGATAGCTAATTTCATAACCTTTACCAGCAGGTGTAATATCCATCTTATGATCTGGATGTTTTACAAAGCCTGGTGCCGGTTGCAGATTTGCCATGTTCGAATTCCTCTTATTTCCGAGACCACTCGCCACTGGCAGACAGCATCCATGTTCCATCTGGGGCTTTTTTTGCAATCTGAGCCGCATAAACGCTTCCGACCTGATCAACGCTAATACCCTCAGACTTTGCGCGTTTGATATAGATCTTCCGCCGCTTGCCGTTAATGGACGATGAAAAATCCTTTGCTGATGCGTCTCGGGCTCGTGTGAAACCATCAAAGGCTTCACCAAGTGCTCCTGATGCCCGTAAGTCATCTAGTTGATCTGCATGGGCAGGTGTCGCAACAAGAACAGCCAACGATACGAGCGCTGCCGCAGATACACCAAGAAAAGACCTGCGTTTGAGGTTTGTGTTTCGGTTTGCGGTCCACATGTTAGAAAATCTCCGGATTGTCATTGATATCATCTTTTGCATTTTCTTCGATCTTAAGTCGAACTTCCGCGTCCAGTTTGATATTCAAATTAATGGTGATGGGTTCTGCTGGCGCTTCCAACTTAACAGTTGGCGAACAGCCTTGCAGCAATACCAGTGCGCCAACGACGGCGCAGGGCATTAAAAGAAGATTAGATCCTGTCACAATTTTTTCCTTGCTCATTTCTTCCTACTCCTCACGGTAGCACGCAGTGCTTTTTCCGACAAGCGATAGCCCTCTAGGAGTGTATTGAAAATACGGTCCAAATTTGTCGAAAGATTGACATTCAAAATTACCGTCCGATTATTTTCAACATCCGGGTTAGCACCTTCCGTATGTAACGTCACCAAATCCTCTCCTGAGGCAGGCTTATCAATTTTCAAAGACAACTTCGAATAATTAAAATTCTCCAGCACATCGAACAGAAGTTTGGTCTGCCGTCCGCCTGCCGCCAAGGCCTGCCTCGCCTCGTCTGACTTCACTTTAAGACTGCCAGGACCAACGTTTTCAAGTCGCCCCAGCTTCACTGTCAGTTTATCTCCATCGAAGGTAAGGGGGATTTTCCCTCTCACCTGACCTGTTGCACTAATCCCTTCAAGCTCACTCAGCGCTAATAACTCACTGAGGGCGAGACTGGATAATTGCAACTCGATTGTATTTGAGGATGCACCCGTATCAAGTATCGCGTTAGATACAAGGGCTGCCCCGCCAAAGGCTCCAAACCGAAGGTCATCGACATAAAATATAGGATTCCCGTTCATCACATTCAACCTAAACTTGATTTTAGGTTGTTTAATACTAATGCCTGTAAAAATTTCTGATGCGTTAAGTTCCTGCGACTTTAGTATGGTGATCGGATCCAGATTATCGAATTCTATAACCCCGTTTAATCCGGAAACCGTCATACCATCTTGTGCCATCGAGATTTCGTTAAGCCGCACGGAGCCGCGGCTTTGGGTTTGGCCTTTTGCAAAAGTAACAGTGACGTTAGCGCCAATTTCACCGTTCAAGATGATGTCTTCTGGAAAACCCCGAATAAGGTCAGCCGGTGTCACGCTATCCTCTTCAAATGGAATATCCAACAAATCAATGGTGGCACTACCGGAATTTTCCTTTGATTGGTAACGCCCCACAAATTTGGCAAATTCCCCTAACAAGTCGGCTCTAACCGTCCCTGCTGTTTGAACCTCCCCCTCCTTTAACGTTCCTGTTCCAGAGATCGTTACGTATGGCTTGAACTGCAGTCCAGCTCCTGGCAATACAATCAGATCTTGATAGGAAAACATCGCGTTTTTCCAGTCTTTCTCGACTTCAACTTTAATCGTTCCCTGTTTAAGAGAAAAATTCCGATCACCAACGCGCGCGGCCCCATCCAATTTCGTCACCAATGCAGAAAATGCAGTGGCTTGAGAAATTTGCGTTGCCTCTGCGCTTAGGTTTAACCCTGAAACACTAATATCTGGGTTTTTAAATCTAGCATCTTGCATGCGAACTTGGACTGAAGCCGTAGGCTTTAAATCTCCATCCCAAGTGAGGTTAACTGCCCCAGAAAATTCACCCGAAACTTCACCACCTAAAACTGGCAACAATGCCGAATAGTGTTTGGGTTGTATTTTTTCGTTTTGAAAATGAACGGGCGATAAAACAACACGCGCGTTGCCACCGTTCCCCGCTAATGAATGGCTCCCAATACTCTCTATTCTCAACGGAATTTTCGCTCCGTCAATTTGAACTTTAAATTTCAACTCGTCAGGGGACATTTCTATCTGACTTTGAACTTTGATGGACGGAAATAGTTCGGATTTTCCAACATTGCCGCTGACAGTGATGCTCTGAGGGGCCTCTCCCCTTCCACTGCCTAATATTTCCAAACTTTCCGCTGCATAGATTTTGCCCGCGGACGAAATACTCATCTCGGCTGCGTTTATTCTGCTGTCATGGGCCAAAAGATTGCCGTTTGCATCCAGAATTGCTTTGAAACTAAATTCCAAAGCCGGTGACCTAACTTCCACAGCATCTATCTGGACGTTCAAGCCGTTGAGCCCAAAATTGCCAACAGCACTTACTGCTTCGGTGTTCCAACGAATATCCGTCGCGCCGCTAAGCAGAACATCCATTAATGGTAAGTCTCCAATTAGGGGAAGCAGATGATCTGGCTGCAACGCATCACGGCGAAATTCTAGGCCGTTGATTTTAACTGCGGCAAGACCCGTTTTCGTTGAAGTCTCGTATTGTCCGTTGACATCAGTGAGGGCTATTCCGTCCTCGCCTTTTACACTCACCTTGAAATCAAGAACGCCGCTCATGAGATGGGCATTCATACCAATAATCATTGGGGCGAAAGCCGTCTTTTCCCCATCTTGACTGAGGCGGGCTTCCTTCACGGTGACACTGGCTGTCTCCGCCTTAACATCGGCTACGATTGTCACCTCAGTTCTATCCAAATGAATGAAACCCGATGGCGTATTGATTTGGCCTTTTATGAATGCAGATCCCTTTGTTTGTAGGTCTTCATCCAGTTCGCCGTTTAATATGACGTTAAGGGATTGGTCTTTGTTCGCCTTGATCAGGACTGCGTCACTAATTGATATTTTTAGAATTTTCAATGGTGCAGAGGTGTTATTTCCATCTCCTTCGAGAAGGGCACCGGCCGCGTTAAAAACATCAGCATCTGGATCCGATGCGTCGACAAACGCCTTTTGTATTCGGACCTCATCAATTATGCCGTCCAGTAATCCCCTTGTGCTAAATCGGATTAATATTTTCTTGGCTTTCACCGTATCGGCAAGGCTCAGATCTTCAACAACGACTTCAGTTAACGAAATAAGTGAGATATTCAACTTGGCGTCAGCAAACCCACGATTATGGAGAGAGGTTTCCGCAATTCTTTGGACAATGGGCACACGAAAAGCCCAAGCAGCGATAATGACGCCGCCTGCTAAAACTATTGTCGGCAGTAGAACTTTTAAAAGGCTTTTTGTGAAACTCAATCGGCTATCTCCCAAGTATGGAGCCTAGCGGATCACGTGGTAAGGGAAAACCAATTTTTCAACTATATAGAGGCCGCAGCCCTTGCCGCTTGGTCATAAAGACCCAAAACACCACGCAACACTATGATGAGTTCGGTTCACTCAGTCAAAAAATACGGGGAAGAGCAAGATGGTATCTCCCCCGAATTTTAGTTATTTGACGGCAACTGCACCGCTTGCAATAAGCGCATCAATGTCTTTGTCTGACGCACCAAGATTACTCAAAATCTCTTTTGAATGCTCACCTATATGGGGGCAATGGGCCATTTTATCGCCACTAACAAAACCATCAAAACCTGGAATTCTAGGTAAAGGTATACGTCCAAGGCTATCGTGTTCGACCCAGTTATAACTCTCAACCGCTTTGGATTGTTCATTGTTCAAGTAGTCGCCGTAATCGTGAACGGGACTATGAATAACACCAGCAGCACTTAATTTTCCGGTCCAGTCAGCAGTTGACTGTTTTAAGAATTCGCTGCGGAGCTCAGCCATAAGTGGTTTTTCATTAACGATGCGTTTTTCACGGCTATTATAATTATCATGAGTAATGAGATCCTCTCGGCCAACGACTTCGCAAAGTGATGAATAATGATGTTCACGCATCACAGCAATACCAACATAACCGTCAGCGGTTTTCATTGTGCCTGCTGGAACATAAAGAACAGTCGGTTTGCCATCTTCCAAATGATGTTCAAGTATTTTAGCGCTCTGGAATGCCGCGGCAGCCTGCATCAAGTTACAATCGATATAAGTACCCTTGCCCTTGATGCTTCGTGAAATGATCGCTTTAAGGATACTCTGGTAAGCAAACATACCCGTTAGAAAATCGATTAGAACCATGCCGCTTTTCATTGGCATACCGTTTTCATCGCGGGTAATTGACATCCAGCCAGAAAACCCCTGAATGGCGCTATCGGTTACGGGGCGATTGTTATAGGGCCCTTCTTGGCCAAATCCGGAAACTGACAGGTAAATCACATCGTCATTGGTTTTACGGACGGTCTCATAATCAAGGCCAAACTTTGCCATAACGCCGGGACGGAAGGATTCTGTAATAACGTCGGCTTTGCTTGCGATATCTCGCGCAATTTTCAGTCCATCTTCGGTTTTAAGGTCCAGCGCAATGGATTTCTTGCCCAAATTTACAACGATTGCATGAGCGCAGTAATCATCATATGCGGTCCCAAGCGTCCGGCCCCAATCACCTGTATGAGGTTCGACTTTTGTAACCGACGCGCCAGCTTGACCTAGCAGCATCGCAGAATATGGACCGGCAACCCCTTGGCTGAAATCCGCGACAATGAGACCTTCTAAAGCAGTATTATCATTCATTCTTTTTATCCTCTTATTGGGAGTTTTCTTATTATAGAGAATTTTGGTGGGGCATTATGGTACCAAACGCTCAAATTGCCTACCACAAAGTTCCCAAAATATACGATTGCCACTTGCCTAACGTATGTTAGATTAATTTTGAAGTTTTGTTTAAAGAATACCTAAATAAGAAAAACAAAATAACTATCTGGGGGGATCAAATGGATTTCAATCTGAACGAAGAACAACGTCAAATCTATGCATATGGCGAAAACCTAGCCCAAACCTATGACAATCGATACTGGCTCGAGCATGCGAGATCACATACCTTTCCGAAGGATATGTTTAAACAGATCGCAGATGACGGATTCTTGGGCTTGATGGTGCCTGAAGAATACGGCGGCGCGGGCCTCGGCATGACAGAGATGTCGCTGTTTATGGAAGGCACTGCGAACCACGGCATACCGCTTTTGATGATGGTCGTGGGGCCCTGCATGTCACTGTCTCATCTTTCAAGTCATGGCAATGAATTCCATAAAAAAGAGCTCCTACCTGCTGCGGTAAAGGGCGACATCCAATTTTGTTTCGCCATTACCGAACCGGGGGCTGGATCCAACTCCATGAAAATCAGCACGATTGCCAAGCCAAATGGAAAACGTTTTTCATTGTCTGGTGAAAAGACTTTCATCACCGGCGCAGATGTTTCTGATTACTGTATCGTTGTTGCAAGGACAAAAGCCCACAGCGATGTCGCAAAGAAAACAGACGGATTTACCTTGTTTGTGGTGGATCTGAAAGCCAAAGGCGTTGAAATGCAACGCGTAAATATTGCAATCCCTCTGCCCGAAGAACAATTCACATTGTTTTTTGACGATGTTGATCTGGGCCCTGAAAACGTCATTGGTGAAGTTGACGCCGGGTTTTCAATCCTCTTCGACATGTTAAACCCGGAACGCATTATCCTTGCCGCCTTATGTTCTGGCGTTGGACGTTTTGCCCTAAACAAAGCTGTTGATTACGCATCTGAACGGAACGTATTTGGCGTTCCTATTGGATCACACCAAGGGGTTCAGCATCCTCTCGCCAAAGCAAAAGCCAATATTGAAATGGCAAGTCTTATGGGGCGCAAGGCTGCTTGGGAATTTGATAATGGCATGGCAGCGGGTGCATCAGCGAATATGGCCAAATATGCAGCGGCTGAAGCTGGCATTGAAGCCGTTGACGCAGCGCTGCAAGCCCATGGCGGCGCGGGCTTTACAGAAGACACGGGAATTTACGAGCTTTACCCTCTGATGCGCCTTCTCCGAACAGCTCCTGTAAACCGGGAACTATGTTTGAGTTTCATTGGCGAGAAAGTAATGGGACTGCCAAGATCCTATTAGGCGAATTTGAAGAAGAATACAGCCCTATCTTGATTAGATGATTAGTTGCTTCTAGTCTGTGTATTCTTCTTCACTATAGGATCCCCCTGCTAATGAAAAAAACAATCAAAGTCTTGGTCGCATCTTCGGTTCTATTTTTAGGAGGGGGCCCCGCGTTTGCCGCTAGCAATGCATCAATGGATAATCGCCCATTGCAGATCATCAATCAGATGCAAGACAGTGCCCTTAAACAGAAACTACTGTCATGCGCCAAACAACCTATCACCAGCAGCCTGTTTTCAATTGGTCATC
>CAJXWA010000165.1 GCA_913062525.1 uncultured Alphaproteobacteria bacterium
TTCAGCAATATCTTTCAGAATGGGATACATAAGTTGCTCTGGCCCATCTTCGACTAACTCAACCTTTACCGCATACCCGTCTTCTGTTGCTTCCATTTGAAGGCGCGTTTGAAAGCGGGCAAGTAAATCATTCAAGTCTCCCACAAATGAGGGATCCATTGGCCAGCCATTACTCGCTTGATCAAGCACTTTTCCAAAACGCGTCCGTATGTCCCGAAGCTCTTCCATCAACCGCTGACAACGGTCAGGGTTTTGAAACAAATACATATGGTAGCTGGAAGCTTCATCTTCGTGCAGATGGTCCATGGACTTCAAGAAAGACAAAAGTTCATCAAGCTTTTCTAAGCCATCCCCTTCTTTCCCAAACCGATTGGCAGAGTTGGCAAAATCAATGGCAGTCCTGCCACCGACACTATAAAAACCTTCTAAATTTATAACCCCGGCGGTTGTCAGGGCATGCAGCTTTGCCAATATAATTCTCCAGTCACAATATGAACGGTAAACTCTAACCGAACATCAGGGTCGAGTTATCGCTTCAATTCTTGTACTCTGCAATAAAAAAGCGACTGCGAAAACAGGAAAATACTAGCATCAAACCGTTTTACCTATTTTAACCCGTTAAATTTTAAACTTCGGTGTATTTTCAGTAAACTTTATTTGACAACAATGCTTACAAATATCCGTTAAGTCTTTGATATATTGTAAAATAAAAAACCCCCGACCAATTAAGTCGAGGGTTTGTTCTAACAATTATGCAAGCTGGCTTACATTTTTGGTTTCCAATATCTCATGGCATCCATTTTCATTTGACGTTTTTCTTCGTCTGAAGAGCGCCATTTATAATCAAATGAAGCCCCTTCCCATGAACCATACATTGGATTAGCAATCATGATCCATTTGCTGCTCCAGTTATTTTTGTATTTTTCCAAGATTTCTTCGCGTTCAGCAAGGTTCGCTTTCCGTGCATCAACAAAATCACCCATGTTATCGCCAAGAAGCATCACTACACGAAAGTCTTTTGCAACATGTGCCCGGCGCGTGCCTTTGGCTGATCCCCATTCTTCACGCTCGCCGCGAAGCAGCACTGTGTCGAATTTCTCGTTAATAGGATATCCGAATTTTTTCAAATTCTTACGCGTACCCTCTTCACCTGGTGCTTTACGATTTGACAGGTAAAAAATCTCTACGCCTTTTGACTTAGCGTAATTGATAAATTCTTTTGACCCTGGAATTGGGTTGGAGATCGCATCATTAATATAGGGCAGCCAAGTTTTGGAGCTGTAATGGCTTTTAGCTTTAATCAACCATGCTTCATACTCTGAGTTATCAAGAACTGTTTCATCCACATCCAAAATAACTGCAGGTGGCTTACCTTGATAGTTATCACCTTGCTCAAGTGCCGCAGTCCAATCCTTGTCCGCAAGAGCTCGGTCAAGCATGACTTCTGCAAGTTTAAACGCTGCCATAGATGACGCTTTAAACTCTACAGATGTTTGCGTCCAAAGCGTCGCATTCATTAGATCGTTGGCTTCATTATCGGCGACAGCAGTTGTTGCCGTTGCCACTGCACCCAATGCCGCAAATCCCGCAATCGCGCCGCGGGCCATTTTCCCGATTGTCATATTCAATCTCCCTGATTGACTGTTCATCCCTCAAAACACGAAAGACAAGTGAAAGAGTTTCAACACCGTTATGTCGACAATACTATCTCGACAGAAATATACCGCTGATACAACCTTTATTTTTCCAATTACTTCGTAATACCAGCCGTTTACTGGTTATTCTGAGACCGTCAAACCGACGGCCTCAAACAAATGCCACTAATACGTATATGAAAATAGCAATAAACACAGTTTCGGAAACAACAAGTCCAACAATAGGCCAGCCCACTTTCGAAAGCTCTTTCAAGGAGGTTTTCATTCCCAGTCCTGCAATCGCAGTAACAAGGCAAACCCGTGACAGGTCTGTCAGTTTTTCCGTTGCAATCACTGGCATTAAATCAAAACTATTCAAAAGGACAAACCCAATGAAGCCGAGCAAAAATACCGGCGGCAGAAGGCCAGTTTTGGAGCTATCGCCTGATTGCTTATTACGGGCACTAAAAATGACTGTGAAAATTAGGACAGCGGGCACCAACATCGTCACCCGCAAAAGCTTCACCACTGTACTAACGTCACCAGTTTCATCGGACAGACTGTATCCCGCGCCAACAACCTGCGCCACATCATGAATGGTACCGCCAAGGAATACACCGGAATCGATTGGAGAAAGCCCAAGGTATTGAGTGATTAGGGGATAAATTACCATAGCAATGGTGCTCAAAGTCGTGACAGCGACAACGGTAACAATAGTATTATTTTCAGAATGCTTATTCTTCGGCATCACTGCCGACAATGCCAAGGCTGCAGATGC
Source organism: uncultured Alphaproteobacteria bacterium (assembly GCA_913062525.1). Lineage (GTDB taxonomy): Bacteria > Pseudomonadota > Alphaproteobacteria > Sneathiellales > Sneathiellaceae > Sneathiella. Next base: position 2,413 of record CAJXWA010000165.1, read on the forward strand.
ACCGCAAATAGCGACAGCTCCACCTGACAATAACCCTTGAGACGGCTTTAACTTGAATAACTGTGCAAAGATCCAGCCAAACAGAATAGTTGCTGCTATGGCCAAAATAACGCCAGTGATTGTCACGTGTCCGAGTTCCGCGATTTGGCCGAAAGTGATCCGCACCCCCAACAAGGCGACACCAATTCTCAAAATTGATTTAGAGGCAACTTGAATGCCGTGCTGACACGGGCCTTCTTCAGAGAGGAAATGAAAAGCCATTCCCAGCAATAATGCAAACAACATGACTGGGCCGCCATAATGCTCACTCAGGAATGTTGCTGCCATTGCGATTGTCAAACATACAAGAATGCCGGGGAAAACGCTTTTACCCCAATTTTTAACAGCAGTAATACTTACAGCAGATCCCCCAACCATCGCCAACGCCCTCACACTCTATTCAAAATTATTTGAAAATTAGTCTTAGGTATTATCACAGTCATTGTCAGCGCTGCAATAACTATACGTGTAAGTAGTAATTTCGAAACCTTTATACGAAACAATCAATAATCAAACAAATTACCACATATATGGCGTTGATATACTTAGTTGTTTCATACTTAGTTCATTTAAATACGATAATACTGGACTGGTATTATACTACACGTTAGCTTTATGTCGTATATAGGATTAGGGCAGAAGAATGACAGTTGCCAGACGGCTCATACTCTCTATTGTTGGTTTTAGTATCGTTGTTACTCTATTGAGTACCGCTACCCAGCTCTATATTGACTACAGATCTGAATTGACCGTTATTCAATCTCGCATCGATGAAGTTGAAAAAAATCAACTCAATAACCTCACTTACAACATTTGGGTGCTGGATGATGAACAAATCCGTATTTTCTTACAAGGTTTGGTCAACAGCCCATATATTGAATATGCCTCCATTACTGACGAAAACAAAATCCGCTGGGTTGAGGGTGAAATCCAATCGAAACAATTTGTTGATAAGACACTTCCCTTACGTCTCGATAACGATGGACAAACGTTTGATTTAGGGTCCATTAGAATTGTTGCTGGCCTAAATACTGTTTTCGATACTCTGCGCTCACGTGCTTTTATTATTCTGGGCAGTAATGCGGTTGTTATCTCACTAATAGCCGGCTTCTTCTTAGTCGTATTTCAGCTCCAAATTTCGCGCCACTTGCTGACATTGTCCAATTTCGCGAGAAATATTAATCTTGAAAGCGACCAGCCCGATCTGTCGCTAACAAGAAATCATAACCCAGAAAAACTGGATGAATTGGATGATGTTGTCTCCGCATTAAATTTAATGCGATTTAATATTGATACGTCTTATTCCGCATTGCGCGAAAGTGAACAGTATAACCGAATGCTTTTTGAGCATTCCCCAATCGGATTGGCGCTGAACAATCAAGATGGCTCATTTATAAACGTAAATCCTGCCTTTACTAAAATTGTTAGTTATTCCCAAGAAGAGCTTTCAAAATTGTCTATCTGGGATTTAGTTGTGGATGAAAACAACAATAATCTCCCCAGTTCGGGGCCATCAACGCTTTCTGAAAAAGAGATACTGGACAAGAACGGCAATATTATTCCAATTCAGTTGTCATACCATACACTAGAGCGTGCAGGTGAACGCTATATGGGCGTCAGTATTGAAGACATATCTGAACGAAAAAGATCGGAACTTGCCCTCGCCAAAAGTGAAGAACAACTTAGGCAGTCTGAAAAAATGCGCGCTGTGGGCGAACTTACGGGCGGTGTTGCTCATGATTTCAATAACCTCTTAGCAATTGTTTTAGGCAATGCCGAAATCGTGGAAGAAATGCTAGAAGACGGGGCTCCGGAAAAACCTCATCTTAAGACACTCATTTCAGCTGCCATGAGAGGGGCTGAACTCACTCGCCAATTACTCGCATTTTCAAGAAAACAGATGTTAAATCCAAAAGTAACGGATTTGACAGACCTTGTTGATAGAATGGCGGGAATGCTGACGCGAGTATTGGGCGAAAGCATTGAGGTTAAAACGTTCGGTGAAAGCGATCTTTGGAACTGCAACGTGGATCAAAGTCAGTTGGAAAATGCAATTATCAATCTTGCCATCAATGCAAGGGATGCGATCAATCAGATCCCTAACCGTTCTGGCATACTGACAATTGAAATCGCAAATGCATTTGTAGATGAAGACATGGCGGAGGGTCACGATGAGGTTGCACCGGGCGAATATGTCATGCTGTGCATCGCTGATAACGGATCTGGCATGCCTAGAGAGATACTCGAAAGAATATTCGAGCCGTTTTTCACAACGAAACAAGTAGGAGAAGGTACCGGCTTAGGATTGAGCATGATTTACGGATTTGTGCGGCAATCTGGCGGACATGTGATAGTATACAGTGAAGAAAATGTTGGTACTAATGTTAAGTTATATTTGCCTAGGGCGCACGGCAGCCACACGCGGAAAGAAGAAGACATGACAGATCAGCAACTCAAGACGGGCAGCGAAACTATTCTAGTACTTGAAGATGATCCCGATGTACGTGAACTCACGGTGCTACAGTTAAAGAGCCTTGGCTATCAAGTTCTTCAAGCCCATGATGGAAATTCTGCTCTAGCCGTTCTAGACCAAGAAACAGGCATTGATTTATTGTTATCTGATGTTGTGTTACCTGGCGGTTTACGTGGGCCCGAGGTTGCCATTAAAGCGCGGGAAACAAAGCCTAACTTAAACGTCCTATTTATGTCAGGTTACACCCAGAACGCTTTGGAGTCCCACTCTGAACTTGGCGATGCAGCACTTCTGTTAAACAAGCCATTCCGCAAAAAAGACCTCGCAGAAAAAATTCGCGAGGCCATCGACGGCTAATTAACCTGGGCACGCATAAGGTGACCTCTACCAGCTCTCGGTGACAAGAGGCTTGAGACAGTTTGCTGCAAGCAGCACATCTTCTAACTCCCCCCTATTTTCCAGTTTCTGAAACTTGCCGCGTAATGCTGTGAGAGAGCGTCCGGTATATTTCATAGTATCCTGAGTAAAATCCGATCCTTTGAGAGTAACTGTGAAAGTCCCATGCTCGGCTTCCAGCGCGATAAGGTTTTCAATTGCCCACGGAAAATATAGATCTCCTATTTGGCCCTTAATAATAGGGAGCAACGTCGGAGAAAGTTCAGACCACTCCTCCCACTCCCCCAGGTCTTCTGGGTTGAGCATTCTTTCAATCCAGTTCGCTACATTTGGATTACTCTCAATCATCACCGCAGTTGTCGGCTGTTGTGTACAGCCAAATAATTGGCCCGCAAGGCCAAAATCACCAAACGAAGGTTTTCCACCAAAGACATAAGGGCGGGCATCCAAGTGCACCTCCAATAGAGCCAAAAGGTCCTCCAATGATGCCTCAATAGTTTGTTTGTTTTGCGCCGATGAGCCAACGAAACTAAGCCTAGGAACCATTCGCTCAACGAGCTGGCTTGCGAAAGCCTTTTGCTCTTGATCTGTTGCATTTGGCATAATGCTTTGAGCAAGGCCGGTCGACACAGCAATTTGGTCGGCATCAGCCCACCATCGATAATGAAACATGGGCTTATTCACCCATTCATCGCCATATTCTTCTAGCATCACAGACATAAAATTACAGATCATGTCATCAGGGCTGATACACATCTCTGGATATTGCTGCTCCATTTTTTCAATGATGGGAGTGCTGTCCTGCAAAACCGACCCGTCAGGGCATAATATCAACGGAATTAGAGGGAGTTTGGCATGTGCTTTAAAGTCAGCAAGATTGTCCAGAGTTCGTGGACGCCACTCATGATCAATTTTCCTGTATCTGAAATAAGATCTGACCTTTATTGAAAAAGGTGAATATTCTGAACCATAAATGACATGTTTACTCTTACTCATCTGCTACTCCCTTTATTTTTAGTTTTTATTTTATGTTAGATCGAGCCACCTAACGCTAAAAGTTTACCTATTTCCAGAAATTTGTCCAAAAAAGATATTCCTATCCCATGGCTTTCCAGTAAAGTTACAAATGCAACTCAATAGGAGCCTTCGAGTACATGGATATTTCTTCGTTTTTTTCAGCAACATACGCAGAGGCAAGAGAGAAATTTCTGACCGCCTGTAAAGCGCGTTCTTTAGACATTCAAAGCCATCTAAATCCCAATAGTAAAGGCCAACAAGGCGAAGACCTATATATGGATGTGGTTCGTATCGGATCTGATACAGCCTCAAAATTTCTCGTCATTAGTTCAGCAACTCATGGCGGCGAAGGGTTTTGTGGCTCTGGCATTCAAGTGGGCTTACTGCAAGAAGGTATGCTTAACAACCTACCAAGCGATACGGCAGTGCTTCTTGTTCATGCTATCAACCCCTACGGCTTCTCTCATGTTCGCCGTGTAAACGAAGATAACATTGATCTAAATCGTAATTTTATCGATTTCTCAATCCCCCGTCCAGACAACGCACCATATCGCGAGGTCCACGACTGGATCTTACCCAAAGACTGGGAAGGGCCTACGAAAGACGTGGCAGACGCTGCGATCGCGAAATATATCGAAGATAAAGGAATGCCAACTTTTCAAGCCGCAGTTACTGCGGGTCAACATATAGCTGAGGACGGCGTGTTCTTTGGCGGCAAAAAAGCATCCTGGAGTAACGACACTATTCGCAGCGTTATTAAAGAGCACGCAGGCGACGCTCAACATCTAGCCCTCCTTGATATCCACACGGGCCTTGGCCCCTATGGACATGGAGAGCTCATTTACGTGGGTGCCAAAAGCGGTTTCAACAGAGCCATGAACTGGTATGATGGCGAAGTTACAGATCCATCTGCGGGAACTTCAACTTCAGCAGAAGTATTTGGGACCATGGAGCAAGGTATTAGCCAAATGTCTCCTAACGCAACACACACAAGCGTCGCCATTGAATATGGAACCATTGAGTTAATGGAAGTGCTAAACGCCCTCCGTGCCGATAACTGGCTGTACATTCATGGTGATGTGGACACCCCTCTTGGCCAAAACATTAAGGCGACAGTCAGGAATGCCTTCTACTGTGATGCCGATGATTGGAAAGCAATGATCTGGGAGCGCGGACATACGACTATTAGCAAAGCCCTCGCGGGCCTTGCTAATTCCTAGTCAATATACTTAACGAGGGTGGAGGGCATTTCGAAGTTGCTCTTCACTCAACCCGAGTTTCTGTGCAGCCCTAGAAAAATTAGGGGGCGGAGGCCCCAAGGCCCGCCGAAGTTCATTTTTTGAGACCCCCAAACGATTGGCAGCTGCGCCTAGATCAGGCCGCCCTCGCCGCTGCCCTGTGCCGTTACCACCTTGACGTCTATCTTGTATACTTACGGCTTCCCCAAAGTGACACCGCGGGATAACCGGGAAACTGTTCGTCAGAAAGTAAGCATATGTTCCGTTTGGAAAATCACGGGTCTTAACCAAAGTCCCGTTGCAAGCGTCCAAATCACCAAGACCCGATACATATTCCCAATCAGCGACAAATGCCCCGTCATATTTACC
>CAJXWA010000166.1 GCA_913062525.1 uncultured Alphaproteobacteria bacterium
AACGAAACAGGAAAATAGTGCATCTTAAAATGAATGTATTAGTTATTGGCTCTGGTGGCCGCGAACACGCCCTTTGTTGGGCACTTAAAAAATCATCTGACATCGAAACCCTTTATTGTGCGCCCGGAAATGGTGGCATTGAGGAAGTGGCGGTTTGCGCTCCTCTAAACACTGAGATTTCAGATGAAGTCATCAATTTTTGCCATAAGAACAAAATCGAATTTGTTGTTGTTGGCCCAGAAGTACCGCTCGTTGCTGGATTGGTAGATGACCTTTCTGCCGCTGGAATTGACGCATTTGGCCCGCGCGCAAATGCTGCAGCGCTTGAAGGCTCCAAAGGTTTTATGAAGGACCTTTGCCGTGAATTTGATATCCCAACAGCAGCCTATGAGCGCTTTACGGACCCAAAAGCTGCTAAAGTATATTTAAAAACCCAATCCATGCCGATAGTAATCAAGGCCGATGGTCTAGCGGCAGGTAAAGGCGTTATCATTCCAACCACATTGGATGAAGCCGAAGCCACCGTTGATGATATTCTTGGCGGGAAATTTGGCGGTGCTGGCGCAGAGATTGTTATAGAAGAATTTATGCAAGGCGAAGAAGCTAGTTTTTTCGTTCTAACTGACGGCACCAACATTCTTCCTCTCGCCACGGCTCAAGATCACAAACCAGTTGGCGACGGCGACACTGGCCCAAACACCGGCGGCATGGGGGCGTATTCACCAGCACCGGTTATGACCGAAGAAATGATCCAGACAACCATTGATACTATTATCAAGCCAACGGTTGCGGCCATGACAAGTAGAGGCGCTCCCTATACGGGGGTCCTTTATGCAGGACTAATGATCACTCAGGATGGTCCGAAACTCATTGAATATAATGTGCGATTTGGCGATCCTGAAACTCAAGTTCTTTGCGCGCGCCTTGATAGTGATATCCTGCCTGCGCTCCGGGCAACGGCAAACGGGACTTTGAACGAAGTTTCAATTTCATGGAAAGATGAAGCTGCACTTGTTGTTGTAATGGCGGCAAAAGGCTACCCCGATGCCTATGTAAAGAACACCCAAATCGCTAACCTAGCAGCCGCAAATGAGACACCGAATGTGATTGTATTACATGCCGGAACTAAAAAAGAAGGTGGAGAGATACTTTCCACAGGCGGGCGTGTGCTAGGCGTTACAGCCACAGGACAAACAGTTACCGACGCGCAAAAAAACGCGTATGCTGCAATTAATAAAATAAACTGGCCCGAAGGCTTCTGCCGCTCCGATATTGGCTGGAGAGCAATTGCTAGAGAAGAATAATAACTAGGGAAAAATAAAAATGACAACCTCATCTTCCGATTTTTCAGGAACTATGGACGTACAGGATCGGCATCAAATAGATGCTGCGGTCCTTGAAGACTACATGTCAAAGCATGTGGACGGATTTACAAGCCCTTTGGAAATTCGCCAATTTAAAGGTGGGCAATCAAACCCAAGTTATCTTCTTGTAACGCCTTTAAAAAAATACGTTCTTCGGAAAAAACCGCCGGGAGTTTTGCTGCCCTCAGCCCATGCCGTCGACCGGGAATATAAGGTTATCACAGGCCTTAATACCACAGATGTACCTGTTCCTCGCACCTATTGCCTTTGCATGGATGAACAGGTTATCGGGACCATTTTCTACATAATGGATTTTGTTGATGGTGATATTGAATGGGACCCCGCACTTCCCCATTTCACAAACGATGAAAGATCCGCTGCCTTTAATTCAATGAATGCGGCGATCGCAAAGCTTCATAAAGTTGATTACAAAGCAGCTGGCCTTGAAGATTTCGGTAAACCAACGGATTATCTTGCCCGCCAAATAAACCGCTGGAGCAAACAATATAAAGCATCCGAAACCGAAAATATTGATGCCATGAACAAGCTCATGGAATGGCTTCCAGAGAATATTCCGGCAGGCGATGAGACTTCTGTCGTGCATGGTGACTACCGCCTGGATAACACTATTATTGATCGTTCTAGCAAAGAAGTAATTGCCATTCTGGATTGGGAGCTTTCCACACTCGGGCATCCGTTGGCTGACTTTTCATACCATTGCATGACTTGGCGGTTAGAGCCTGAGCTATTTCGCGGGCTAAAGGGATTGGATTTACCCTCTTTGGGCATACCAACAGAAGACGAATATGTTCGCATGTATTGCAAGCGTACGGGACGCGACAGTATCGCCAATTGGGATTTCTATATGGCCTATAACATGTTCCGCCTGTCCGCTATTTTACAAGGTATTATGGGACGTGTTGTCGACGGGACAGCGTCCAGTCAGCATGCTAAAGATATGGGCCAGCGCGCCAAACCACTTGCGCATAAAGGCTGGGAACAAGTAGAATTGATCCTTAATAAATAGCCAATAAATCAATAACAATAAGAGCAAAGGAAACTCGATGGCTGATGATGCAGAAGTGACCGCGGTCCGGGAAGCCCATAAGTTTAATGAAGGCAGTCTCGTTGAATATATGGAAAAAAATGTCGATGGATATAAAGGTCCTTTAACTGTTCGCCAATTTGAGGGCGGGCAATCAAATCCGACATTTCTACTCCATACGCCAGACCAAGAATATGTCATGCGGAAGAAGCCACCCGGAGTTCTGCTACCATCAGCTCATGCGGTGGAGCGGGAATATCTTATCATGTCTGCACTTCAAGACACTGATGTTCCTGTGGCGAAAACTTATAGCCTTTGCGAAGACTCCAATGTCATTGGAACGCCCTTCTATATCATGGAAAAAGTAGACGGCCGAATTTTCCGTCAGCCAGAGCTTCCGGGCATGGATCCTGCTGAACGATCAGCTATATACGATGCAATGAACGATACATTGGCAAAGATGCATAATGTTGATGTGGATGCTGTTGGATTAACTGATTTTGGTAAACAAGGTAATTTTTTCGAACGACAAATTGGTCGCTGGACTAAGCAATACCGATCTTCAGAAACTGAAGTCGTACCTACAATGGAAAAACTGATCGAATGGCTGCCTGCAAATATGCCAAAAGATCTGGAAAACACCATTTGTCACGGTGACTACCGGCTTGAAAATATGATCATCCATCCAACTAAACCTGAAGTGGTTGCGGTTTTAGATTGGGAGCTTTGTACGCTTGGACATCCACTTGCCGACCTTGCATATAATTGCATGACGTATCATTTCATGCATCCCTCATCTGGCGGCCTGGTCACCACCAATTACGAGACGAGTGGAATCCCATCTGAGCAAGCCTACATTGAAGCGTATTGCAAGCGAACAGGCCGGGAGGGAATTGAAAACTGGCCGTTCTATGTTGCGTTTTCATTCTTCAGATTAGCGGCAATTGTTCAGGGCGTCTACAAGCGTGGCCTTGATGGGAATGCTAGTTCTGACCGTGCGAAAACATATGCTGCGTTTGCAACAATGCTATCTGATCTCGGTGCGAAAAATATACTGAAGGCTTAACATCAAAGCTGAGACAGACATCGAAATAGGCTGGGGGTTTCCCGGCCTATTTACTTTCGGCACCTTTAACACGAAGATCCATCCAGTTTTGAAGGCACTCACCTTTGCTAAGGATTGCTCCTGCAGTATCGCCAAGGCCATTAACGCCAGGAAGACCTGCTGTTAAGGCCATTTCTTGTGTCATCCATTCACATGGATCAAGACTTTCATACTGATACTGGAAGCCACCGACTACCACGATAATCGCGAAGACTATCCAACCTATTGTCTTGATCATAAAAATAACGACTTTCAAAAATACGAGCTTACACCCGCTTGTATATAAGAGCAGTTGCCTCTATGCAAAGAAAAAGCCCCCGCCAAAGCGGAGGCTTTAAATTAGACTGCTTGCCCAGACATAGGGCAAATAGGTAATCAGCTGTATTTTTTAAGTTCCAAACGGCCGATTTGGTTACGATGAACTTCATCTGGACCATCAGCAAGACGCAATGTCCGTGCACCGGCATAAGCGGACGCAAGACCAAAGTCACTTGTAACACCGCCGCCGCCATGGGCTTGAATTGCCCAATCGATAATTTGGCAAGCCATGTTCGGTGCAATAACCTTGATCATAGCAATTTCAGCTTTCGCTTTCTTATTGCCAACAGTGTCCATCATGTATGCCGCTTTCAGCGTCAACAAACGAGCCTGTTCGATCATAGCGCGAGATTCTGCAATGCGCTCCAATGTAACGGTTTGCTCTGAAACTTTTTTACCGAACGCTACGCGGCTTTGAACCCGTACGCAAAGTTTCTCAAGTGCCCGTTCAGCAACACCGATCAGGCGCATGCAATGATGAATGCGGCCAGGTCCAAGACGCCCCTGAGCGATTTCAAAACCACGGCCTTCGCCAAGTAAGATATGATCCGCAGGTACCCGAACATCTTTAAACTCAACTTCAGCATGGCCATGCGGTGCATGGTCATAGCCAAACACTGGAAGGAAGCGTTTCACATTGATACCTGGTGTATCCATAGGAACAACAATCATTGATTGTTGATTGTAGACCGACGCGCTTTTGTCCGTTTTACCCATGAAAATCAGAACTTTACAACGAGGATCCATTGCACCGGATGTCCACCATTTTGTCCCGTTGATGACATATTCATCGCCGTCACGGGCAATATCTGATTCAATATTTGTCGCATCAGAAGACGCTACGGCAGGTTCAGTCATCGCAAATGCCGACCGAATTTCACCGTTGAGCAACGGCTTCAACCAACGCTCTTTCAGCTCATCATTTGCATAACGCTCGAAAACTTCCATGTTGCCAGTATCTGGTGCTGCGCAGTTAAAGACTTCTGGCGCGAAAGAAACACGGCCCATGATTTCGCAAAGCGGTGCGTATTCCAAATTGGTAAGACCAGCGCCAAGGTCGCTTTCTGGAAGGAACAGGTTCCAAAGGCCGACTTCTTTGGCCTTTGCTTTAAGTTCTTCCATAATCGCTGTTGGTTCCCAACGATCGCCTTCATTGACCTGCTCGTAAAACAGATCTTCATTTGGATAAATATGTTCATCCATAAACGCTTGTACGCGCTCTTGGAGTTCTTTCACTTTATCTGAATATTCAAAATTCATGACGCTTCCTCATTTCTTCTTTTTGTTTGTTACTTATTTAAATCTTATCGCCGGGATGCAAAAAAATCTTTTAACAATCGGCTTGATTGGTCTTCACCAACTCCCCCGTAGATTTCAGGTTTATGATGACAAGTCGTTTGATCAAAAATGCGCGGGCCATATTCAACGCCGCCACCTTTTGAATCAAACGCCCCAAAATACAATCTGCGAATACGCGCAAGCGAGATCGCAGCTGCGCACATTGGGCAAGGCTCCAACGTTACATACAAATCGCAATCAACAAGCCGTTGGCTGCCAACCATATTGGCGGCGGCACGGATTGCTAGCATTTCTGCATGAGCTGTAGGATCGTGGCGCCCAACCATTTGATTGCCTGTTTTAGCGACTATTCGCCCTGTTTTTGTATCGACAATCACGGCACCAACTGGAACTTCGCCCCTGTTTCCTGAAAGTTCGGCTGTATGTAGCGCTTCTTCCATATAATTCGTTATTTCAAAGTCCATAGCATAAAGTGCCGAATGCTTCCTGTCTCGTCAAGCATCAAGCTGCCATCTAGATATTTATTTCGTTGGGGCTTCTTCTATTGAGTTGTTAATGGTTGAGGCTTACAAGGAGACATGACAAAACCAATTATTGGCATCACACTCGATTCCGAAGACCCTGGCGGATATTCAAATATGCCGTGGTATGCCCTTCGGCAAAATTATGCAGATGTAATCACCGCAAGTGGTGGCATACCTGTCCCTCTCCCTCATGAGCCAGAAATCGCAAGTTCCTATTGCAATCTGCTCGATGGATTGGTTGTCACTGGCGGTGCCTTTGATGTTGACCCTTCAATGTTTGGAGCCACGTCCCGACATGGGACCGTCATTACCAAAGATCGCCGAACAACATTTGAGAAAAACATCACGGAAGAAATGCTAAAAGCGGATAAACCTGTGCTTGGAATTTGCGGCGGGCAACAATTGCTCCATGTCATTCTTGGGGGCACCCTTATTCAGCACATTCCCGATGAAGTCACTGATCCATTGGCCCATGAGCAACCGAACCCACGGACAGAGGCTGGACACGATGTCGCCGTTAAGCCCGGGACACTGCTCCACCGCATCGTGGGAACAACAACATTGCCTGTAAACAGCGCGCATCATCAGGCAGCAAAAGACATTTCAGATAATATCATCGTAAACGCAACAGCGAGTGATGGTGTTATCGAAGGGATAGAGGATAACCGATATCGGTTCTGCCTCGGTGTGCAATGGCACCCTGAATATTTAATTTCTGATGGAGACAAGAAAATCTTCAACGCATTTATTGAAGAGGCCTCAAAATCATGACTGAAAACGAAGTAAAGAAAGAGCGCATCGCGAAACGCATGGCACGCGCGGGATTATGTTCACGCAGAGATGCCGAACGCTGGATTACAGATGGACGCGTCGTTGTGAACGGCGAAAAACTCGACAGCCCAGCTTTTACAGTTTCAGCGACAGATCTTATTTTGGTCGATGGCAAACCCATGCCTAAATTAGAGCGCCCTCGGCTTTGGTGTTACCACAAACCTGTCGGTTTGGTAACAAGTCACCGCGACGAAAAAGGCCGCGAGACGGTCTTTGATCAGCTTCCAGAAGATATGCCACGGGTTATTTCCGTCGGACGGCTTGATTTAAACTCAGAAGGTCTGCTTTTATTGACCAATGACGGAGAATTGGCCCGGAGGCTAGAGCTTCCAGCCACAGGTTGGAAACGCAAATACCGGGTCCGGGTGCACGGCCATCCAAAAGAAAATGCCCTAAAATCGCTTCAAAAAGGCGTTACCATCGAGGGCATTCGCTATATTGGTATCGAAGCAACTCTCGACAGTAGCAAAGGCGCCAACTCGTGGCTCACCATCTCTCTTAGAGAAGGTAAAAACCGTGAAATCCGGAAAGTTATGGAACATTTAGGCTTCACAGTATTGCGCCTCATCCGTGTCTCTTATGGACCTCTCCAGTTGGGCGAACTTCCAACGGGAGCTACCGAGGAAGTTAAATCGAAAATTTTGCGCGACCAAATGGGTGTTGAAAAATTCGACGATAACGATGACGATGAAACGGTCCCTTTCCAAAGCCGGAAGCCTAAGGATCAAGGTAGCTTTGCCCCTAAAAATGTAAAACGGGCGCAAAAAAATGAGCCCATAGCGCCAAAGATAAAAGGCCGACTAACCCCTGCTGAGCGTATGGAGCGGAATACACGCGGGAAGCAGCCGACTGAACGTTTCGAGAGACCTGAACGCAGCGCCAAACCTGAAAGTGGCGCAAGGCCTGAACGCGGAGCGAAACCAGAGAGCGGCAAACGTCCTACCAAAGATATGGACAGGAAAGAGCGCCGGAAAACATCTGCCTCTTCGAAACAAACTCGGAAGAGAATACGCTAATGCGCATCGTTGGAGGAACCTACAGGGGGAAGAAACTTGCCCTTCCTGAAGATGAACACATCCGCCCGACTGCGGACCGCACGCGTGAAGCTTTATTCAACATTTTAGGTCACGGTAGCGATTATCGAACTGAAAATGGACCACTCCCTATGGGAGCTCGTGTGTTGGATGTTTTTTCAGGAACCGGCGCGCTTGGCATGGAAGCCTTATCGCGCGGGGCCACACATGTGACCTTTATTGATAACCATGTGGGTGGTTTAAAACTCGTAAAACAAAATATCGAAGCTTTTGATCTCAGACGAAGCGCAGATATGCTGAT
>CAJXWA010000167.1 GCA_913062525.1 uncultured Alphaproteobacteria bacterium
AAGATACGGCCCGCCGTTATGCGCGCGATCCAGATAGCCCCTACGTTTACTATTACAGCCAGCTCTTGAAGAAAATGCGCAAAGGCGGCCGTCTGAATTTGTTCAAAGAAGACCAGAGCATGGATGACAATGATGTGACATTGGATTACGTCCTCGATCGTCTGGTCATTCACGGAGATGCCTCAAGCGTTGCCGATCAAATTTTGGAATTCCGGGAAACAACAGGTCCCTTTAATCACTTGGTATATGCAGGCCATGATTGGGCTGACATTGAGTTAGGCCGCAAATCTATGGCTTTGATGGCCGAACAAGTGATGCCGAAAATTGAAGATGCAATCAAAGGTGAAAAATAATGACGAGTTTGTTAAAAGTGGCTGCAAATGGCGCAGAGATTTCTTATGAAGTCTCAGGCCCAGAGGGTGCGCCGTGGCTGACACTTTCAAATTCATTAGCGACGGACCGCACCATGTGGGATCCGCAAATGAATGCCTTAGAGCAAACACACCGCGTCCTTCGTTACGATACACGGGGCCATGGTCAAAGCAGCGCAGAAGCATCTCCGTACACTTTTGATTTAGTTTGCGAGGATGTGATTGCTCTTCTCGATCATCTCTCAGTCGAAAAAACAGATTTTCTGGGGTTGTCTTTTGGGGGCATGACGGCTCTTGCAATGGGCATTAAATACCCGAACCGGATCAACAAACTGATCTGTTGTGATGCACGAGCTTTTGCGCCGCCGCCTTATACAAACATGTGGGTGACGAACATTGCCCGCATGCATGAGCAAGGGCTGGCCCCTATTGCTGAGGAGACAATTGGTCGGTGGTTCACTGAAGGTTTCCGGGCAAAAAGTGAAAATGCACAATTGCTCGCCACAATGACTGAAAACTTCTTGAAAACCTCTCATAACGGTTATGAAGGTGTGGCGTCTTGCCTATCTACGCTGGACTTACTGAAAGATCTGCCTAAAATTAGGGCTAAGACCCGGTTTATTGTTGGCTCATCTGATCCTGCGGCGCCCATCGATGCCATGCAGGAAATGTCAGATAAAGTTGCAGGCTCTGACCTTGTTGTCATTGAAAATGCAGCTCATATCTCTAACATGGAACAACCAGAAGCCTTCACGGCAGCAGTTTGCGAATTTTTGGTAAGCTGATTTAACGGAAAGATAGACAATTGAGTACCAGAATTATGGTTGCACCTAATGGTGCGCGGCTAAAGAAAAAGGATCACCCTGGTGTTCCTGTGACTGTGGCAGAAACGGTTAAATGTGCTGTTGATTGTTATAATGCTGGCGCTCATGCGCTTCATGCTCATGTTCGCGATGCTGAAGAAAAGCATGTTCTAGACGCCGGTCTGTATAAGGAATTGGTTGCAGAGCTAAAGATTGCTGCGCCGGATCTGGATGTTCAAATCACAACAGAGGCTGTTGGTATTTATTCAGCTCTTGATCAGCGGAAACTGGTCAAGGATGTTGCTCCATCATACATTTCTGTCGCTATGAAAGAGCAGGCCATTGCCGAAGATCAAGACGCAGCAAAGGCGTTCTACCATTGGCTACACGCTGAAAAAATTAGGGTGCAACATATCCTTTATTCTGCGGAAGAATTGCAGCAGTTTTTGACCTATCTTGATACCGGTGTTATCCCGTCAGATGATATTGAGACCTTGTTCGTGATGGGCCGATATTCAGCGGGACAAAAAAGTGATCCATCAGATCTGGATCCATTTTTGGCCGGTATTCCAAGTGGAATGGATTTAAATTGGTCCATCTGTGCCTTTGGCGACAAAGAAACCGATTGTCTGTTATACGCAGCCCAAAACGGCGGCGGCATCCGTATTGGTTTTGAAAATAACCGTACAAATAAAGACCTATCTGTTGCAAAAGAAAACGCAGAGCGTGTTACCGAGATTAAGACCCTCTTGGTGCAAAACGGTCTGGATTAATTCGAGGGTTAAACCAATTTATGGAGACGGCGCGGTTCACTGTTAGGGAACCGCGCCGTTTTTTTTTGGCGTAAAGGGATGTTATCACACAGCTTCTATTCGCCTTCAAAGTGATTTTAAAGAGATATAACACCCCATAAAGTAATTGACATTATGAATTCCTAATATTACAATTTCTCCCTAGTTTTTACATGACTCGCGGGGGGCTAATCATGGTAAATCAGACTGTTTTTACGAAACGACGCTTAATTATATGTCTAGACGGTACGTGGAATGAGCCAGAAGAAAAATCCGAGAATAACGATGACAAAGAAGAGCCAACAAATGTTCTGAAAATTGTCCGAGGCGTTCAGCCTGTTGATGAAAACGGCATCTCCCAAATTAGCTACTATCATACAGGCGTTGGGACCGGCGGTTTTTTCGACAAAATATTTGGTGGCATGTTAGGCACGGGCCTTTCCAACAATATCAAAGAGACCTATCGCTTTATCGCTAATAATCATGTGGATGGCGATGAGATTTTTCTGTTTGGTTTCTCAAGAGGGGCTTATTCAGCGCGCGTCTTGGCCGGCCTTATAGGAACTGTCGGGTTATTGTCGAAAGAACATATGGCCTACTTGCCTGAAATTTACGATTATTACCGAACACCGCCGGGGCAAAGAAAAAACTCTCCGGGCGCGAAACTGCTAAAATCTCTGCATCCTACCCCCCGCATAGATGTCCCCATTGAATTTATCGGTGTGTGGGATACAGTTGGCGCACTAGGTGCCCCAACACCTCTTTTGAAAAAAATCACAAATCTCTATATCGGATTTCATGACGCCAAACTTGGAAAAAGTGTCCGAAATGCCTTTCACGCTCTGGGCGTCAGCGAGCGCCGAAGATCCTTTAAACCTAATTTATGGACGGGTGAAGAAGCTCAGGATCAGGTGGTTGAACAAGTTTGGTTTCCTGGTGTGCATTCCAATATTGGGGGATCATACGCCAGCACTGTTCTCTCCAATGTTTCACTGAAATGGATGGTAGATAAAGCCCGTCAATGTGGATTGTCTTTCAATAATACATTGATGGAAGATCTTGAAGAGAAAATGTCCAAAGAGCATATCTCGAAGGCCCGGATTGAAAATTCATTTACATGGCTATATCAATTTCTCCGGTTGTTTGGGGTGTCGCCTTATAATAGGGAAATTGGCAGCGACCAAATAGGCGATGAAAGGGACCTTGCCGGTATAAATGAAACTGTTCACGAACAGGCAGTAGCCGCCATAGGTGAATCTTTTTACGTGACGAAAAGCGTTCAAGAATGGCAACCTCATAATCTCAAAGAGGCTAGAGATTGTGGATTACCAACATTATTTGACGACCCGGAAAAACCCTCCAGTTCAGAAAAAAAACAAAGAGCTGGCTGATGTCTAATGAGAAGGAGTCGATAATGTCTGAAATTAAAAAAGATCCAGTTGAAGTGCAGTTAACCGCTTTAAAACAAGAAGTCGACGCTATTCAAATTAGTATTTTGTCAGACTCAAAGCCTTGGTATAGACAAATCTCAATTTTGATTGCTCTGTTTGCCTTTATTTTTTCACTGGGGACAACGGCTGTATCCTTCTATCAATCTGCGCAACAAGAAGTTCAATCTGCTCGTTTGGAGTTGAGAAGTTTAATCAAAGAATTGACTGAACACCCAAAGCTTTCGGCAGAAATCCTACAAACATACAAACATGATCTTCCAACAATCCAGCTGTTATCGAGTACGCTTAATACCAGAAATATTGTTTTGGCTAAGCAAGCAAGGGCGACAATTGACGTCATTGAGGGCAGTCTGCTAGGAAGCAAATCTGTTCTTGCCGAAGAGTATTTTGCCATTGTCACTGCGTTAAGGAATTCAGGCCAAGAAAGTAGAATCTCAGAATATCTGGAAGAAGCATTGGATCGGGCAGATGATCCAATGACAGCCACTAGCGCATTGCGGGCATTGGCTGGTGTTGCAGGATCAATGAAGGATGTTGCTAAAATGCGAGAGCTGATGGAACAAGCGAGAATGATACCTGAAGATGAGCGATACAAAAGCACAACCATGCTTGCCAAGCACTTAGTATATGCAGAAACGGAATTACAATGGTGGGAGATGGAATTTTCTCTGAAAAATTGTGATGTGCTGAAAGCGCATAGTGACTTGGCACAACTCTCTATTGAAAAATTGTTTGATAGTCCTCTAAAAAATCAATATCGAAACAGACTAAATAGTCAATTGATGCGGGCACAGAGGTGTTAATTGATGTCTTTCTTATGGTCTCAAATAACAGAGACCGTTTTAGTCCTTATTGCGAACATCGAGAAAGCCTTTGGGCCCGCTGGACTCCGGTGCCATGCGCCCAATCCCCCATAAAACCTTGGTTCATGAAATAGGCATATGCTGCCCTAACTTGATCTCGCGGGGCATTTCTCGCAGCCCAGCAATCTGCTTCAAACTCGGCACGAGCCGGATGGGCTCTTGTAATGAGGTGACCCAAATTAACGTGCCCGTACTCGTGTGCACGAAAAAAATTGCAAACTAGGTTGCCCATTCTGTTGCAGTGATTTGGATTGTAAACAATTGCAACTTGGCCATTAATGACAGTTGTTATTGCTATATCGTTTAGCCTGGTATCGGGATATTCTTGAACAGCAAATGACCTATCAACGGTGCATGCGTTAAATAAAAATAATATAATTGATATGTATGCTAGTCGTTTCATTTTTAGACCCTTCCCATTAGGCATTGATATATATAATTTTTATTAGTAATTAATAATGTATGTTAAGAATAAATTAGTCAATAATAACATCTATGGTTGTTATGCCATGTAGAGATTGACGGTTGGTAACTACAGACGTAGGAGGGACCTATACAGACGAGCCAGCATTGTTTCAGTTATCGATGGGGAAATGTACTTCAAAGCTCTTCTTGCCAACAGGATGAAATGACCTATTTATTAGAGAGTTGAAATAAAATTGTGCTGGGTAAAGTTAAGAAGAGGGAACAGGATGGATTTTAAAAGATCTACAGATGTTGAACCGCTTCACTCTCGTATTTCGCGCCTTGCCGTGAGAGTCCCATACCTCTTGTTAGTAATAACGTTGACTTTTTTAGCATCTGTGGCTCCTCTAAAAGCCGAACCCTTCGCACTTTCTTTAGCAACCGGCGATAATTATCCACCTTTTACTGATTTTGAACTTCCCCATGGGGGCATGGCGACTAAACTGGTGCGCGACGCTTTTGAGAACTCTGGATATTCAGTTGGGGAAATCAGCAGGCTTCCATGGAAAAGAAGTTATCTACTGGCAGAGCAAGGGAAATATCACGCTACATTCCCTTATGGTTGGACAACGGAACGAGCAGAGCTTTTCTATTATTCAGATCCCTTTTTACTCGCCGCGGTCTACGCTTGGTCGCGGCCTGGGAAATCAAATATTATAAAAAGGGAAGAAGATCTACATGGTAAGGTTTATTGCAATCCACGTGGATATGGTGACTTTGGATTGGTGCTGAGGCTGTTGGATCAAAATTTACTCCGCCGAGAGACATCCAATAGCTTACAGCAATGCTTCAAAATGTTGCGGGCAAAGAGGGTCGACTTTGTTTCTGTGACCCAGAGTAATGCCATGAAGGCACTTTCTGATGCTGGAATGCCGCTAGAAGATGTTCAGCGGTCTGAATTTGCGACGGATCAATCTCATCATTATGTGATTGTATCTAAACAATTACCAAGGGCTCAGGAGATCATCGAGGCCTTCAACACTGGATTCAAAATACTTAGAGAAGATGGCCGCTATCAGTCTCTAAAAGAAGAATTCAATTGGGTCGAATCGAACGCCCCTTCACATCAACATTATTCTATTGAAAATTAGCGATTATTTGTCTTCAAGCGCCCATTTTCCGGGTGGCAGGCCCGTCCATCTCTTGAAAGCACGGCTGAAACTTGCGGGATCAGAAAAACCCAATCGATGTGCAATTTCACTTTGAGGATATTCACCCGCCTGTAAGTAGGCGATGGCGGTTTCTTTTCGAAGACTGTTAAGCTGGCCCTGATACGTCGTATCGAGGTCGATAAGTTTGCGTTGAAGGGTTCGCTCTGTTGTACCCAGAAGCTGGGCGATCTGAGCTAGCTCTGGTGTGCCATGCGGTAGATGTTTGAGGACTGTTTGGCGTAATTGCAGAAGGAAGGGATTAGTTTCCGTGAGGCGGGCGAGAATCTTCTCCGCGTGGCTATCAAGTAGCACAGTGAGAGTTGGGTTTGCTTGCTGCAGGGGAAGTTCAAGGGTTTTAGTGTCAAAAACCACGCTGTTGGTTGAGCCAGAAAATTCAGGTGTCACTTTGAAAAACCCCGTATAGGCTTGGATTTTACGTGGAAGCGAATGGCAAAATGTAACCTGAGTTGGTATAATATCAGTCCCTGTGATCCCCCGAGAGAAACCGACTAAACTGGCGATAATGGCTTCAATCCGCTCTTCCCGGCACGGAATGTCTCTTTCCAGTAAATCATAGGTCAGCACCGCGCTTATGCTTGTGAAGGAAACATCAAAAACACCGCCGTCACCTACCAACGAGGCAAAACGGGATGCCTGTTTGAGGGCATCACGTAAATTGGCGCAAGTCATGAGCAGATGCCCTAAAACACTGAAGGAGCCGGGACGAATGTGCTCGCCAACCTGAAGACCAATGAGGGGATCGTTTGTTGCAGCTTTTGCCGTCTCCCAAACCTTAGTCACAATTTCTACAGGCAACCGGGCATCTGGATCACTGAGATTAGTCTGACTGAGTCCAGATTTACTGAGTAAATAATCCCGATCAAGCGCAACGTCGCCCCGGTCTTGGCTCGCGAAAGCATCCAGCAAAGTGTCAATGTAGCTGGCAGACACGGTGTTTTGATTGCGGCTTTCGGTCAATAGTTTGTCGCTCTTGGTTAATGACGGTTGAGAAATTTTCCCTCACTATGGGAGAATAAGAGAGGACCTTCGGAAACGATACAAAAAAAGAAGGTCATAAAAGGCTAATAATAGTGAAACGGATCAAATGAAAACAATTCTGATCACGGGCGGCGGTGGATATATCGGCCGTGAATTGTGCAAACGATTGAGCGAAGAGGGTGGCGCGGATCTTCAGATCGTAGCGTGTGATATTGCGAAAATGGCTGCCGCCGATAAATTGCCCGGAGTTGCCTATGAGATGTCAGATATCCGGAGCCCTGAGTTCAAAATCATGATGGAACGGGTGCGACCTCAAGTGGTTGTTCATTTGGCATCTATTGTTGCAGCTGGCGGAGATCCTGAGTTTGAATATTCGGTTGACGTAATGGGGACAAAAAATGTGCTGGAGAGTTGCCTGTCTGCTGGCGTTGCGCAGATTGTTGTAACCAGTAGCGGTGCGGCTTATGGGTACCATGAAGACAATCCAGAATGGCTGAGCGAGACAGATCCACTGCGGGGTAATGAAGATTTTGCCTATTCGCGACACAAACGCATGGTTGAAGAGTTATTGGCTGAGTACCGAGTAAAACATCCAGAGTTGAAACAGCTTATTTTCCGTCCGGGTTCTGTCATCGGCGAAAATGTTTCCAATCAAATTACGGCGATTTTTGAGCGGCCTTTTATTCTGGGAATTGCGGGCTCGGATTGCGCGTTTGTCTTTATTTGGGACCGCGATGTGGTGTCCTGCATAACCGGTGGTATTCTGAACGGTCAAGAGGGTATCTATAATCTTGCAGGAGATGGCGCCATGCCCATGCGGGAAATCGCAAAAGTGTTGGGGAAGCCATATTTGCCATTACCGGCTG
>CAJXWA010000168.1 GCA_913062525.1 uncultured Alphaproteobacteria bacterium
AAAAATGTTGCAAGACTTAGCCTTGCAACCAGTCAATCATGGAAAGATAAAAATACCGGTGAGCAAAAAGAAAAAACTGAATGGCACCGTGTAGTTGTATTTAATGAGGGGTTGGTAAATGTTGTTCAACAATATTTAAAAAAAGGAGCTCAAATTTATATTGAGGGACAATTAACAACACGAAAATGGAAAGATGAACAATCTGGTCAAGATAAGTATTCAACTGAAATTGTTCTGCAAGGCTTTAACTCCAACCTGACAATGCTTGATAGTGCTGGTGGCCAAGGTGGCGGCCAGGGTGGTGGAAATCAAGGCGGCGGCTTCGGCGGCGGTAACCAGGGCAGCGGCAATCAAGGCGGCGGTTTCGGCGGCAGTAACCAAAGCGGTGGTAATCAAGGCGGCGGTGGCTTCGGCGGCGCACCAGCTGGCGGTGATTTCGACGACGACATCCCGTTCTAGTAACAAACGCATATTTTATTAAAGGTCGCGTCTTACGCGGCCTTTTTTATTGAGTTTCTCAATTCGAAACTGCAAAAATAACAAAAAAGTAATATTAACAATCCAAATTTGCATGATCGAAATAATGCATTTTTTAGCCTGGGTTTTTAGGGAAACTCATGCATTCAGGTAATTCGGGCATCCATTTTTGTGCAGAGTCCTCAAAAATACTGACGCCAGGCTTATACCAGTCTGTGTTATCGAAACTACCAACTTTGATTGACACAACATCCGGCATGGCTGAAATTTTGAGGAGAACAGGAGAACCACAATTTGGGCAGAAGTTAATCTCCAATGTTCCGCCGGTGTCACCCTTATATTCGTAACCTTTCAACTCGCCTGTGACGGACAGAGCTGATTTTGGCACTAGCGCAATGGTCGACAGCGCGCTGCCGCTGGTTCGTTGGCAGTTTTTACAACTACAAATCATGTTAGTGACGGGATCTGCGTTTAATTCATAACGAACTGCGCCACACAAACAGCCGCCTGTTTTTATTTCACTCATGTGATTTGGCTCCCTTTATTGTTGTTTTAAAAAACTCTAACAATTATTTTTCGGGTTGTGAATGGAATTCATGGCGAGTTTGTGTGGCGCTCTCTATCCTTAGGCAGCTTTCCTACCCATTTCGCGAACCGAGTTCAACCATCCCTCAACTTTTTGAGCATCGGCTTCTCCCGCTGGGGCAAAGTTTGAGAACTTGATGGGTTTAATACCAACGAACTTTAAAATCTGGCGTTCCATTTGTTTACGGGCGGCCCATCCATACATCATGGAAAACGCCCAATTAGGTGTATCTGAAGTCAGTAATATTCTGGCCGTTTTACCGCCGAGGAGAGGTTTGGGAAGGCCGGCCTTAATAACATGTGGATCAAAAGCACGACCAGGGAGGAGTGCTCGATCAAATAATCCCTTGAGTTTGGACGGCATTCCACCCCACCATAAAGGGGACGCGATAACGAAGTGATTGCACCATTCTAAGTCGGTGAGGAAATTTTCAAGATCTGCTTCCAACGGCTTGGGATTTTTATAACCGCCGCCGCCGAAATCCGGATCAAATGTCATTTTTGACAAATCATGCCGCCTTATTTCAGAATGGGAGCCCGCCGCCCCGTCCAAATAGGCGGATATGAGGCCTTCTGAAAGGGAGTTGTCGGCAGGGTGGCCATTTAGTGTTAATATGCGTCTTGAATTCATGTTAGTATTCCATAAGTTGACTACGGTCATTTTTAATTAATATGACCGTGGTCAATTTACAAGAGAAATATTGTTCGAAAGTGATTTTACGTGCGTAAACCCCAGCAAAGAAGCCTCGAGACAAGGGCAAAGATCCTAGAAGTTGCCCGCAAGCAGGTCGTATCCACGGGATATGAGGGCCTGCGCACAGAAGAAATTGTGTCTGAAGCTGGTGTGGCAAAGGGAACGTTGTTTGCCCATTTTGGTGATAAGGATCAACTGCTGCTGGTTCTTATGGGGGAAGAACTCGAACAAACCGTCGCTGAGCTGGTTGCCCTTTCAATTAAAGAAAAGTTTGGAATTGACGATTTTTTGACGGCTTCAACGTCGCTTTTGAAATTGCTGAGCAGGGAACGCGCAATCTTTAATCTGTTTCAGTTCTATGTTGGTGTGTCTTCTGAAAATGTGAGCGCAGAAATTGATGACGAATGTAGTGAGTTGCAGCTCCTATTTAAGTCAATAATTTGCCTGCTCCAAGGCACGCAAGTTATTCGAAATGATATCGATGCTGAGATCCTTGCTGAAGGGTGTCTGGCGTTTCTTGTGCAAGCCGTGACGTTTAAACTTTGCGGATTGTATTCATCCAATGAGATCGCCGAGGCCGAATTTGGAAAAAAAGTGCGTATTTGGCTTGGCGCAGGTTCTTGATCAAGAATTTAAAATCGACTTTTTGAAAACCGTCATTTTCATTTCTGCTTTTGCCAGCCATACTCGATTTATAAAAATAAAAGCTGGGGGAAGCAATGAGCCAAATAAAATTAAATGGGCCGTTTCGAGATTTAGATGACGTTGTAAAATTCGAACAAGAACCTGAAGCCACATGGTTGCACCACGGCACTATTTACAATGCATTTCGGGAATCTGCGGAACGATTTGGTAACAAACTGGCAATGGTTGTTCAGCCCTTTGGCGATCCGTTGGGGGACGGGGCCTCCCTTAGTTTCAACGAACTTTTAGGGAAATGCAACCAAGTTGGAAATATGTTCCTGAAGGGAGGATTGCAGTCAGGGGAGACAGTAACATATCTGCTGCCGCAATCAGCGGAGGCCTTTTACACTCTTATTGGCGGAGAAGCCGTTGGTATTGTAAATGCCATTAATCCAATGTTAGATGCAGAACATATTCTTGGTATTATGAAAGCCGCGAACACTAAAGTGTTGGTCGCACCCGGCCCGGACAAAAGTCCGGAAGTGTGGGATAAAGTTGCTATTTTGATCGATCAAATGCCTGAATTGAAAGCGGTTTTTATAACTGGCTCTGGGGTTATTTGCGACGGACAAAAATTACGATCTTTCAGTGAAGAAATGTCTAAATGTTCTGCTGATGAGCTCAAAAATTTACCAGACCGCGGACTAGACGACATTGTCGGCTATTACCATACTGGCGGAACCACAGGGGTGCCAAAATTGGTCCCTCATACAAACCGAATGCAGCTTATACAATTGGCATCAACGGGCTATATTTTGGGCTATACAGAAAAAGACAATATCATTTGCGGCCTGCCCTTATTTCATATTAGTGGCTCTATTGTTGGTGGGCTTGTACCGCTCTTTGCAGGGGCAACGCTACATATTATTAGCCCCCTTGGATATCGGGATCCACTGCTTGTTGGGAATTACTGGAAGCTCGTTGAGAAATTTGGAATTACGGTTTTGGGAACTGTGCCGACGGTTTTATCTGCGCTGTTAAATATTCCGGTTGATGGGGCTGATATTAGTAGCCTTCGCATCGGGACAACGGGTGGTTCGGCTTGCCCAATCGAGGTTTTAAAAGGCATATCCGAGATAAGTGGTGTTGATATGCGAGAAGGCTATGGGATGACCGAAGTCACTTCATATTCAACTTTCCTTCCGCGTGATACGGCTCCGCGGTTTGGCTCCATCGGGGTTCGCCAACCCTACACCCAAATCAAAGCGGTCCTTCTGGACGAGAACGGTGACTATCTTCGGGATTCTGCTGTTGATGAAATTGGCGTCATCGTCATGAAGGGATCTTGCGTCATGCAGGGGTATGCCCAAGAACGGCATAACGCGGAAGCGTTTGTTGCGGATGGTTGGCTCAATTCAGGAGACCTTGGGCGCATTGATGCAGACGGATATATTTGGCTGACGGGCCGTGCCAAAGATTTGATCATTAGAAGCGGTCATAACCTTGACCCTGCACTCATCGAAGAGCCGTTGCATGAGCATCCAGCTGTTGAACTTGCCGCAGCAATTGGCCGCCCAGACTCATACGCAGGTGAAATGCCCATAGCCTATGTGCAATTGAAGCCGGGAATGACTGTAACAGCAGATGAGCTGAAAGATTTCGCTCGCGAACGGATCAGCGAACGGGCTGCAAACCCTGCAGAAATATATCTGATTGAGACAATGCCACTAACCGGCGTTGGGAAAATCTTTAAACCAGCTCTCCGTGAAATAGCTGCTACAGGCGTATTTAACGCAGTATTGGACGACCTTGATGCCGATTTTAAAATTGAATTGGTGAATAACCCGGCGCATGGCCTAACAGCGCGTGTGATGATCGAAGGCAGGGAGCGTAAAGAAATTACCGAAGAGATAACCCATCGCCTTGGTGTCTTTACGCTGCATCACGAAGTTAATTGGATAAATTAATTTTGCAGTATGGGACCGGTTTTGGGATCAAAATACCAGTTTTTATCAAACTTGTTGTTGATCTCGACACCGCCAACCCAGTGATCGGTTTTATTGTATCGAAGCCAGTTTTCTTGACCGGCAAGGAACTTCTCGCCAAATTCGGTTAGTTTTAAGATCTCTTTGGCGGGACCGGGGGTCTCTATTTCTCCAACGATTTCAATGGCTGGGTTATCTCCCTGCCAAAGTTTTTTGAGAATGCCGAAAAACATGATGTCACCGTGGTAGGGTTCAGGGTCATGTTCGGCCACCATAAATAGGAAAATCCGCCTCATAGCTTGTGGTCCTTCCTGCTTTAGGATTTGAAGGGCGAGCATCTCAGTGAAGCCCAAACCTGAGTTTGGGTGAGGAAGTTCAGATAGCATCCGGCGAAGCGCCGTTTGCATGAGCGGTAATGGCGCGCTCTTCTCATTTACTAAACGCCACAAATCTGTGGGGTTCTGGTTTGTGAAAGCATTCCAGATGCGGGCACCGAAAGCAATCATCGCAGGCGATACGGTAAGTCGTTGCTGGAACAACAAGCATATTGTTTCTGGATCGGGCCCGAGATTTCCAAGTCCCAAAAATCGCTTCACACCAGGAAAATGATCGACTTGAACTAATGTTAAATCAAAAGACAAGGGAAGTGGGCGTTCTGCCATGTGATGAAGAATATGAGCGAGACAGAGCTGATCAAAGGCATCATGTTCGAACCACAAAGTGACTTCTTCATATTGCGCAGGCAGGCTTTCCAAAAATGCCTGTTCAAGGGTTGAGATATCAAACAGTGATCGTTTTTCATTAGGCGGCAAATACTCCCCCAACAGCGTATCAATATAGGTCCCGCGATGGGATAGTGCTTCAACGCCAGCATTTCGAGGATATACAGGGCCCATGGCGAATGGATCTATGATTTCATGAAAATTTCCTTGAAAATCAGCGCCTTGCAAAAGGTTCTTGATGTCATTACCGCAACGAATATGAGCCGTTTCAGGAGTATCTATCTTACCGCCGGTCTTCAAGAACGTAGCCGTGGTGTCTAGCGCCGATAAATGATGCTTTAACTTGGGCCAACTATCAAACCCGTTCTCGAGGGCCAGTACATGCTGTGCATCTGAAAGCAGCATTTGACTTAATTTTTTGGTGCCTGACAGTAATTTTGGATGGTTGCAAGTGAACCGGTGGCGGGCAAGTGCATCGCCTAATACCAAATCTTTGAGAATTGCTTTTGATTGTTTTTTCAGGTGTTCAAAGTTGAGTTTTTGGCCGCGCATACTTTGAACTAAAATAACCTGCCTCGCATCCAGAAGGTCTGGAATGAAATCTACTTGGGTGGCTCTTGGATGGTAAGTCCGAAAAAGCGTGGCTGCATATTCAAGGCCAGCTTGATAATCTTTAAACAGTTTCGCGGCCTGTAGGGTGAATTCTGCTTGCAGGTCAGACAGTTTGGGTGTGGAGGTTGGTTGAAGGCCCACTACGGGCGCTTGAAGCGTTTTTTTCATACGAAATCCTTTGTCTAACGTATCCGCCGAACGTGTAGAAATCGTATTGAAATATGTAATTTTTCTAACGTCTTACTGGGCTTTGCCCTTTCCGCGGATAGGGTGCAGGTAAGAAATGCACCCTGCAACATATTCACCGGGTAGGTGCTCTGTCAATAGAGTTAGATGCGCCATTTAAGGAAATGTTTTTCAGCGCGTCCAATTATCCAACTCACTGTAAGGCCAAGCACTGACAGCATGGCAACCCCAGCCACCAATTGGTCCATGGCCATCAGGTTACCTGCGAGCAGAACGTAAGCGCCAACGCCGTATTCTGCGCCGATCATTTCAGCGGCAACAAGCAAGATGATCGCGATGGAAGCCGAAATCCGGAAGCCTGATAAAATTGCGGGCAGGGCGCCGGGTAAAATAATTTTCCAGACGATCGACCACCAGCTCAAATTAAAAGATTGGCCCATGCGAATGAGCCCGCGGTCGACGTTATCTATACCGCCGTAAACGGCAATAACCGTTGGGAAAAAGGTTCCAAACAGGATCGTCGCGACTTTAGATTCTTCGCCAATGCCAAACCAGATAATAAACAGCGGTAGCAGTGCAATTTTGGGGATTGGAAAAATCGCAGCGACAAAAGGAACAATACCGCCCCGTGCCATTGTGAACAGTCCGGCTGCAACGCCGAAACAAACACCAAGTAGCGTTCCCGCACTCCATCCAATGATAAGGCGGGTTAATGATGCTTCTAAATGGAGAACAAGTTGGCCCGAATTCACCAGATCCATAAAGGCAGTGTAGGCTTCAGACGGGGCCGGGAGCACTATCGGGCTGATCCAGCCAAGGCGTGATCCGCTTTCCCAAATGGTAATAACAATGACGAATAAAATAGGCGCGACAATTCTCATGGGACGCGGTGAAAAACCACCTCCGCGAAATGGGACAGGGCTTGTGATTTTGGTGTTATCCCTACTCATTGGCTCAACTCCTGATCTGCCGCGGCGGCCTCTTCACGCATTAATCCCCAAAGGTAGTCTTGTTTTTCTTGCAGGGCTGCCGATTGATTATGGCGCTCTTCAAGAGGGATATTGATATCGACAATTTCCCGAATTGTTCCCGGGCGGCGGGACAGAACGACAACTTTGTGACCCAGGCGTACGGCCTCGTTCAAATTATGAGTAACGTAACAGGCTGTATATTTTTCGCGGACCCAAAGTTCAATCAGATCATCCATAAGAAGCTCTCGCGTTTGGCTATCAAGAGCGGATAGCGGCTCGTCCATCAACAAACAAGCTGGGCGCACACTTAATGCCCGGGCAATGGCAACGCGCTGCTTCATTCCGCCCGATAGCTGCCTTGGTAAGGCATCACCAAAATCAGATAACTTCGTTCGGTCAAGCACATCATCAATGATGGCTTTAGCTTCTTTACCGCGAATTCCGTGATCTTCCAGCACAAGGCTAATATTGCCTCGAACAGATCTCCATGGCAGCAAGGCAAAATCTTGAAATATGTAGGTGAGCGGGTTTAGGCTTTCAGGCGGCGGGGAGCCGATTTGTAAAACCTCGCCAGATTTGGGTCTCTCTAGACCGCCTATAAACCGGAGTAATGTGGATTTACCGCACCCGGATGGGCCAATGATACAAACGATCTGGCCGGATTCGATTTTGAAATCAATACCGGATAAA
Source organism: uncultured Alphaproteobacteria bacterium (assembly GCA_913062525.1). GTDB lineage: Bacteria > Pseudomonadota > Alphaproteobacteria > Sneathiellales > Sneathiellaceae > Sneathiella. The sequence continues at coordinate 7,547 of CAJXWA010000168.1, forward strand.
ACCTCAGTCTTGTCATAGGTATGCGAGATGTTGTTAAGGTGTAAATCCATGGGTAGGGCCCCAAAATAAAAGAAGGGCGGCAAATGCCGCCCATTCAAAAGGTCTATTTCTTATTTGATGGTTTTAACGAAGCTCGCATCAACCATTTTGTCGATTGTTAAGCTGGCAGGTGCAAGCTTGTGGGCTTGGAACCATGCAAGT
>CAJXWA010000169.1 GCA_913062525.1 uncultured Alphaproteobacteria bacterium
TCGAATTTACTCCTGAGAATATTGAGAAGGCGACACTGTTTATCGCCAAATATCCTGAGGGCCGTCAACAAAGCGCAGTGATGCCACTTCTGGATCTGGCGCAACGCCAGAACGAAAATTGGTTATCAAAAGAAACGCTTGAATATGTTGGTAACTACTTGGATGTGCCGTATATGCGTGTTCTAGAAGTGGCCAGCTTCTATACAATGTATAATTTGAAGCCCGTCGGTAAGTATTTCCTTCAACTTTGCCGCACGACACCGTGTTGGCTTCGGGGAAGTGATAATCTTGCTAAGGTATGTGAAGACAAACTTGGAATTCACAACGGCGAGACATCTGAAGACGGTAAATTTACATTGCTTGAGGTCGAATGCCTTGGCGGTTGCGTGAATGCACCTGTCGTGCAGGTAAACGATGATTTCTACGAAGATCTGAATGCTGAAAATTTTGAAGCGCTTATTGATAAGCTCGCAAAAGATGAAGTTCCGGCCCACGGCCCTCAGATCGATCGCTTGAACTCTGCCCCTATAGGCGGAGCAACAACGTTGCTTGATAAAGGGGGAGACGCTTAATGCTGAAAGATAAAGATCGCATCTTTACCAACCTGTACGGTCAACATGACTGGCGTTTGGCTGGTGCAAAAAAGCGGGGCGTTTGGGATGGTACTAAAAAGATCATGGCTCTAGGCCAAGATGAAATTATCGACCAAGTTAAAGCGAGTGGCCTGCGTGGTCGCGGCGGCGCGGGTTTCCCAACAGGTCTTAAATGGTCATTTATGCCCAAAGAGTCTGATGGCCGTCCAAACTACCTTATCGTAAATGCCGACGAGTCTGAGCCGGGCACTTGTAAAGACCGCGAGATCATGCGTTTTGATCCGCATCGTCTTCTCGAAGGTTGCCTTGTGGCGGGTTATGCAATGCGGGCCATAGCGGCCTACATCTACATTCGCGGCGAGTTCGTCAATGAAGCCATTCATTTGAACGAAGCAATCCAAGAAGCCTATGCTGACGGTTTGATTGGTAAAAATGCCTGCGGTAGCGGATATGATTTTGATATCTACGTTCACCGGGGCGCAGGTGCTTACATCTGCGGCGAAGAAACAGCTCTAATTGAAAGCCTTGAAGGCAATAAAGGCCAGCCGCGTCTGAAGCCACCGTTTCCAGCAAACGTTGGCGCATGGGGTTGCCCATCCACAGTGAACAATGTTGAAAGTATCGCTGTTGGACCGGAAATCTTACGCCGGGGAGCCGATTGGTTTGCAGGTCTTGGTCGCCCAAATAATGCCGGAACCAAACTCTTCTGTATCTCAGGGCATGTCAATAATCCCTGTAACGTTGAAGAAGAAATGGGTATTCCGCTCAAAGAATTGATTGAAAAGCATGCGGGCGGTGTTCGTGGTGGCTGGGACAATCTTCTTGCGGTTATTCCGGGTGGCTCATCAGTTCCGATGTTACCAAAAGAAATTTGTGACACAGTTCTAATGGATTTTGACAGCCTGCGGGATGTTCAAAGTGGTCTTGGAACTGCCGCTGTAATCGTGATGGACAAGTCTACGGACGTGATCGCCGCGATTGAGCGTTTATCTCACTTTTATAAACACGAAAGCTGTGGCCAATGTACTCCGTGCCGAGAAGGTACCGGGTGGATGTGGCGTGTTATGCAGCGTTTGGTTTCAGGTGATGCGGAACTGGAAGAAATTGATATGTTAATCAATATGTCCAAACGTATCGAAGGTCATACAATCTGCGCCCTTGGGGATGCAGCAGCGTGGCCAATCCAGGGTTTGATCCGTCACTTCCGCCCCGTTGTGGAAGAACGTATTAAAAATAGAAAAGCCGTGAAAGCGGCCTGATTGGCACGCGACTTAAGGAGCGAAGTATGCCGACACTCCATGTAGATGGTGTTGAAGTCACTGTAGAAAATGGTGCAACGGTTCTGCAAGCCTGTGAAGAGGCTGGAGCGGAAATCCCGCGCTTTTGTTACCACGAAAGGCTCTCCATTGCGGGGAACTGCCGGATGTGCCTTGTTGAATTGGAAAAAGCTCCCAAACTGGTAGCATCTTGTGCGATGCCTGCTGGTGAAGGAATGGTTATCCATACCAACACTGAGAAGGTGAAAAACGGTCGAGAAGGAGCTATGGAGTTCCTTTTGATCAATCACCCACTTGATTGTCCGATCTGTGATCAGGGCGGTGAGTGTGATCTTCAGGATCAATCAATGGCATACGGATCTGGTGAAAGCCGGTATTTGGAACAAAAACGTGCCGTTAAAGAAAAAAATATGGGCCCGTTGATCAAAACGACCATGACACGCTGCATTCATTGTACGCGTTGTGTGCGGTTTGCAACTGAAGTTGCCGGTATTGACGAACTCGGTGCCTTGAACCGCGGTGAGCACACTGAAATTGTGACTTATCTGGAAGGCGCCCTTAATTCTGAGCTATCAGGTAACATTATCGACCTTTGTCCGGTTGGTGCGCTTACATCTAAGCCATATGCTTTTACGGCTCGCCCGTGGGAGCTAAAAAAGACAGAAAGCATTGACGTTCTGGATGCTGTTGGCGCGAACATTCGCATCGATAGTAAAGGCCAAGAAGTCATGCGCGTTCTTCCGCGCCTGAATGAAGATGTAAATGAAGAATGGCTCTCTGATCGATCTCGTTTTTCATACGATGGTTTGAAACGCCAACGTTTGGATACGCCTTACGTTCGTAAAGACGGCAAATTACAAGCTGTCGGTTGGACAGAAGCCCTTGATGTTGTCGCTGCAAAGCTGACAGGCACCGATGCTTCTAAAATCGGGGCCATTGCCGGCGACTTGGCCTGTAGCGAAAGCATGAAGGCACTTAAAGACTTGATGGATGCATTGGACGTTTCCAATGTCGATTGCCGTCAGGATGGTGCGAAACTAGATGCATCAAACCGCGCTTCTTATTTGTTTAACACGACCATATCCGGCATTGAAGATGCAGACGCACTTCTGATCGTTGGTGCTAACCCGCGCTTGGAAGCGTCATTGATCAACGCCCGTATTCGGAAACGCTGGAAGAAAGACAACTTCCCCATCGCTTTGATCGGTGAAGAGTTGGATCTGACTTACAAGCATGAATATTTGGGTGCTGGTACTGATACACTTTCCGAAGTTGCTGCCGGTAAGCATTCATTTGCAAAAACACTGAAAGCTGTTGAACGTCCGATGATTATAATCGGGCAGGGCGCACTTACACGTGCCGACGGCGCAGCTATCCTGGCGCTTGCTAAGAAAATTGCTGATGACACGGGTATGATTTCTGAGGGATGGAACGGATTTAACGTTCTTCATACCGCAGCCGCCCGTGTAGCGGGCCTTGATTTAGGACTTGTCCCGGGCGATGGCGGAAAAGACGTTGCAGGAATGCTCGGCGCTGCTGCATCTGGTGATCTTGAAGTTATGTATCTTCTGGGCGCTGATGAAATTGACACATCCAAACTCGAAAAAACGTTTGTGATTTATCAAGGCAGTCACGGTGAAGCGGGTGCGCATGTGGCGGATGTTATTTTGCCAGGTGTTACCTACACAGAAAAAGACGCGCTTTGGGTGAATACAGAAGGCCGTGTTCAAGAAGGCAACCGTGCCGTATTCGCACCGGGTGATGCCCGCGAAGACTGGACGATTTTGCGGGCTCTTTCTGAAAAAGCAGGTAAAACGCTTCCCTACGACAATATTTTGCAGCTTCGCGAAAAAATGATTGAAGTCGCTCCGCATTTTGCGGAAGTCGATGATGTTATTGCTGCAAACTGGGGTGATTTTGGAACTGCGGGCGACGTTGAAGCCACTGCCTTTATCAATCCGATTAGAGATAACTATATGACCAACGTGATTTCACGAGCGAGTGGCATTATGGCGGAATGCAGTACTGCCTTTAACACCGCAAGTGCAGAGGAGACCGGCACAAATGGTTGAGTTCTGGGATTCATACGCACTTCCAACAATTATCATTGTTGCGAAAATTCTAGCGATTGTGCTGCCACTTCTCGTCCTTATGGCGTATTTGACGTTGTATGAGCGGAAAGTTATGGCGGCGATGCAACTTCGCAAAGGCCCTAACGTTGTTGGCTTTTACGGACTACTGCAACCGTTCGCCGATGGTGCAAAGCTTTTCTTCAAGGAAACGGTCATTCCAAGCGGCGCCAATAAGATCCTGTTCCTTGTAGCCCCCATGATTACGTTCCTGCTGTCGCTGATTGCATGGGCTGTTATACCGTTTGATGAAGGCATGGTTCTGTCTGACATTAACGTTGGCGTGCTGTACTTGTTTGCGATTTCATCGCTGGGTGTTTACGGCATCATTGTTGCGGGTTGGGCTTCTAACTCTCGGTACCCTTTCTTGGGTGCCCTTCGATCTGCCGCGCAGATGGTGTCTTATGAAGTCTCAATAGGCTTTGTTATTATCAGTGTTCTGCTGTGTGTTGGATCGTTGAACTTGAGCGATGTTGTTATGGCTCAAAAAAGTGATCTTGGGATGTTTAGCTGGTACTTCGTGCCGCTGTTCCCAATGTTCATCATCTTCTTCATCTCGATCCTTGCTGAAACAAACCGTCATCCATTTGACCTTCCAGAAGCGGAAGCTGAATTGGTTGCCGGTTATCAGACCGAGTATTCTGCTATGGCATTTGCGTTATTCTTCCTTGGAGAATACGTGAACATGATCCTGATGAGTGCCATTTGCGTGATCCTGTTTTTGGGTGGTTGGTTGCCACCTGCGGATATTGCTCCGTTTAATTGGATCCCGGGCATTATTTGGTTCGGAATTAAAATTGCTATTTTGTTGTTTGTCTTTATCTGGGTTCGCGCAACGCTACCGCGTTACCGTTACGATCAGTTGATGCGCCTTGGCTGGAAAGTATTCTTGCCGCTGTCACTGTTCTGGGTAGTTGCAACCGCGGGTTTCCTTGTCGCATTCGACATGGTTCCTGCTTAAGACACACGATTGAAGTAAATCGTCTCACACGCGGAGCGGATGGGACATAAACATAGGTAAAAGGCTATTTCATTATGGGCTTTATTGATAAACAAGCGCGAAGTCTGTTACTTGGGGAAATCGTCATTGGTATGGCGAAGACCTTTGGTTACATGTTTAAGACAAAAGCGACGATCAACTATCCATACGAAAAGGGACCACTAAGTCCTCGTTTCCGTGGAGAACACGTGTTGCGCCGTTATTCAAATGGCGAGGAAAGGTGTATTGCTTGTAAATTGTGCGAGGCGGCTTGCCCGGCTCTTGCCATTACAATCGATGCGGAACCTCGCGCGGACGGTAGTCGCCGGACAACTCGCTACGACATTGATATGACCAAATGTATTTACTGCGGTTTCTGTCAAGAGGCCTGCCCAGTTGATGCGATTGTTGAAGGCCCGAATTTCGAGTTTGCAACAGAAAGTCGTGAAGAGCTTTTTTACGATAAAGAAAAATTGTTGGCCAACGGCGACCGGTGGGAGCAAGAAATTGCTCAAAACCTAAACGCTGATGCGCCTTACAGGTAAAGTAGGATGAGAATTGTGGATCCTAAGATCAAAATGATGACAACATCAATAGGGGGAGCTCGATAATGATTATTGCAACACTTGCTTTCTATTTGTTCGCCGCCCTGACTGTCGCGTCGGCCTTCATGGTTATCGCGTCAAAGAACCCGGTTCATTCGGTTCTTTTCCTTATTCTGGCGTTTTTCAACTCATCGGCATTGTTCGTTTTGCTGGGTGCAGAATTTATCGCCATGATCTTGATCGTTGTCTATGTGGGCGCGGTCGCGGTTTTGTTCCTGTTCGTAGTGATGATGCTGGATATTAACTTTGCTGAACTTCGGCAGGGCTTCCTTCAGTATCTCCCAATTGGCGCATTGATCGGTATTATTTTGATGATCGAGCTGATCCTTGTTGTTGGAGGTTGGCATTTATCACCCGATGCTCTGAAGGTTATTGCAGCCCCGGTGAGCGAGGCTGCACATCTGACCAATACAGAACAACTCGGTGGATTGCTCTACACGAAATATGTGTATCTATTCCAAATCGCCGGCATGATCTTGCTCGTTGCAATGATCGGCGCGATTGTTCTGACACATCGTCAGCGTCCAGGTGTTAAGAAACAGGTGATTGCTGATCAAGTATATCGCCGTCCAGAAGATTCAATGGTCGTTCGCAAAGTCGAACCCGGCCAAGGCGTGTAGGGAGAATAATGATGGATATTGGATTAGGTCATTACCTGACACTTTCAGCCATTTTGCTGACACTGGGTATTTTCGGGATCTTTTTGAATAGAAAGAACGTGATTGTTATCTTGATGTCAGTGGAATTGATGCTGTTGGCTGTGAATATTAATTTGGTGGCATTCTCAACTTACCTCAATGATCTTGTGGGGCAGGTGTTTGCACTGTTTATTTTGACTGTGGCGGCGGGTGAAGCTGCTATCGGTCTTGCCATCCTTGTCGTTTACTTCCGAAACCGCGGGTCGATTGCGGTTGAAGACATTCATCACATGAAAGGCTGAGGCTAGATATAATGATGTACGTCCTCATCGTATTCCTTCCGCTGCTTGCAGCAATGATTGTCGGGTTTGGTGCCCGTCAATTAGGTGATCGCGGAAGCCAAATTGTCACTTCAGGTGCTGTCGCGACAAGTGCGATCCTGTCATGGGTAGCCTTGTTTCAAGTTGCGTTTGGAAATGCGCCGACAACAATTGAACTATTCACTTGGATTAGTTCCGGCACATTCGATGTGTCGTGGAGCCTCCGTGTTGACAGCTTGACCGCAGTAATGCTGGTCGTTGTGAACACAGTTTCTGCTGTGGTGCATATCTATTCAATTGGCTATATGTCACATGATCCGCACAAACCGCGTTTCATGGCATATCTGTCTCTGTTCACTTTCGCCATGTTGATGTTGGTCACTTCAGATAACTTCCTGCAGATGTATTTCGGCTGGGAAGGTGTGGGCCTTGCAAGTTACTTGTTGATTGGTTTCTGGTTTAATAAGCCAACTGCAAACGCAGCATCTATCAAAGCGTTTGTTGTGAACCGCGTTGGCGACTTTGGTTTTGCGCTTGGTATCATGGCCATCTATCTGGTGTTTGATTCTATCTCGTTTGATACGGTGTTTGCCGCAGTTCCAAGTCAAGTCGGACAGACCTTTAATTTCCTTGGCTACGAACTTGATGTCATTACAACTATTTGTTTGCTGTTGTTCTTAGGCGCCATGGGAAAATCGGCTCAGCTGGGTCTTCACACATGGCTGCCTGATGCTATGGAAGGTCCGACACCTGTGTCTGCCTTGATCCATGCGGCAACTATGGTGACAGCCGGTGTCTTTATGTTGGTTCGTGTCTCTCCAATTTTGGAATTCTCAGATACGGCGTCAACTGTTGTGACTGTAATCGGTGCCTCCACTGCATTCTTTGCGGCAACGGTCGGGCTGGTTCAGAACGATATCAAACGCGTCGTTGCCTACTCAACCTGTTCGCAGCTCGGTTATATGTTCTTCGCCATTGGTGTTGGCGCATATCCGGTTGCTATCTTCCATCTGTTCACACATGCCTTCTTTAAAGCCTTGTTGTTCTTAGGATCAGGTTCAGTCATTCATGCGGTATCTGATGAACAAGACATGCGCAAAATGGGTGGGTTAGCCAAACACATTAAAATCACTTATGTGATGATGTTAA
>CAJXWA010000170.1 GCA_913062525.1 uncultured Alphaproteobacteria bacterium
AGGGGCGGGACGTGCATTTGGCGCCGGTGCGGATCTTGGAGAAGGAAAGAATACCTTTAACTATGACGCGTTAGGTGTATCGAAGGGCAGTGAAATTCACCGCGATGGCGGAGGACGCGTGACACTGCGTATGTTCCAGTCTAAAAAACCGATCATTGGCGCTATCAACGGACCTGCCGTTGGTATTGGAGCCACAATGACTTTGCCCTTTGATATTCGTATCGCCGCCACATCAGCAAAAATTGGGTTTGTCTTTTCTCGCCGGGGTATCGTTCCTGAAGCCTGCAGCAGTTGGTTTTTACCAAGGATCGTTGGGATCTCACAAGCTCTTGAATGGGTCTACTCTGGTAGAGTTTTTTCTGCGAAGGAAGCTAAAGATGGCGGACTAGTCAGGTCTTTACATGAACCTGAAGATTTGCTGGAAGCCGCACGGGTGATAGCCCGAAGCTTTATAGATGAAACGTCAGCTGTATCTGTGGCGCTCAGCCGCCAAATGATGTGGCGTATGTTAGGGGCTGATCATCCGATGGAAGCGCATAAAATTGATAGCCGCGGAATTTTTTACATGGGCCAAAGCCCTGACGTGGTTGAAGGCGTGCAGTCTTTCCTTGAGAAACGGCCCGCAAAATTCTCCATGAAGCCTTCGAAAGATATGCCCGTTTATTTCCCGTGGTGGCAAGAACCAGAATTTGAATAGGTGAAAAGATTAATGAAGGGGAGCCAAATTAAGGCTCCCTTTTGTTAAGATGCTAAACGATGGTTCCGGATTATTTTTTCCATAGGTGAAAACGAACCAGTGTGAAGTTCCATACGAACGAGGCGCCAGTCGCCAAAATTTTCGCAAAAACAAGAGATAAGATCGGTTCGCTAAGGAGCAATACGCCTGTGGCCACTAAAAATCCTCCCACAGAAATGACCGTAAAGCGGATCCACTCGTTTATCAGATTGTGATTGGAGGACTGGCCTGCAAAGGTCCAGTTTTTATTAATCGCATAGCTAACAGTTACAGCCACCAGAAACGCAAGAAAGTTTGCGAAGATGTAATGGATGTGGGCCACGTAAATAAGAGAAAAGAATACTAGAAAATCCACACCTGTATTCAAAAGCCCCGTGGCCCCAAATTTGATTATTTGGCGTGAAAGTAATCGGACATCCATGGCGTAGTTCACTCGTTCTGTCGTCTTTGATCAACAATTGGAAAGAGAGTTTGTAAATGACGGTTATAGGAAACTTAACCGGCATTTACAACCGCTAGCAGATTGAGTTAAATTGCACCCTAGTTGGGGCAATTTTTCAAGGGTTTTCATGTCAATTCCTGATTTAAGTATAATTATACCGGTCTATAATGAAGAGGCCGTTCTGCCTGAATTCCAAAAGCGTATAACATCTGTTATGGCAACACTTGGACTGTCTTATGAGTTGCTGTATGTGAATGATGGAAGTGTGGATACAACACTTGAACTGCTTCGGGAGTTAAAAACAGCTGATCCACAAGTTTGCTACATCAATCTGAGTCGCAATTTTGGCAAAGAGGCGGCCGTTACCGCAGGGATAGATCATGCCATGGGATCTGCGGTCATTATTATCGATGCTGATCTACAGGACCCTCCTGAGTTGATCTCTGAATTAGTGGCTCCGTGGAAAGAAGAAAGCATTGACGTTGTCTATGCGCGGCGGAAAAGCCGGGCTGGCGAAAGTTGGGTTAAGAAGACAACCGCGGCGTTTTTCTATCGATTTATGGGCAAAATCGGTCCCGTAGCTCTTCCAAGAGATACAGGTGATTTCAGGTTGATGTCTCGGAGGTCAATTGAAGCATTGAAAACCCTTCGGGAGCAACATCGGTTCATGAAAGGGCTGTTTGCCTGGGTTGGATTTCCACAAAGAGAAGTTTTGTATGACAGAGACGAGCGGTTTGCCGGAGAAACTAAGTGGAATTATTTTAAATTATGGAATTTTTCCCTTGATGGGATCACCGGATTTACGACGGCACCATTGAAGCTTGCGACCTATTTGGGGTTCGCAATCGCCGTTTTTTCCGGTGTGTTCGGTTTGAAAATTATTTTTGAGACATTGGTGAACGGAGTAGATGTTCCAGGGTATCCATCTGTAATGGTTGTTGTTCTTTTCCTTGGGGGAACGCAATTAATGTTCATGGGAATTCTGGGAGAATATGTTGGTCGAATTTTTAACGAATCTAAAAATCGCCCCCTGTATTTAATTCAAGATTTTGAAAAGACATGTCCGCTAAAAGACGATGAAATAGAAGCGGTGTCGTTAAATGGTGAATAATAATGGCGGGTCTGAAAATCGAATTTTTTGGATTTTCCTAGCCTTGCACCTCGTGATTTGGACACTCGTTCCTGCACTCACCAATCATAATCTTCCCATTGACGTTATTGAAGGTCTTGCGTGGGGAAATGAAGGATTGTGGGGATATCATAAGCATCCGCCCTTGTCCCCTTGGCTTATGGATGTTTTTGCGACTTTTTCCAATTCTTCTGATTGGGCGCAATATTTGTTGTCACAATTGTCGGTTTGCGCTGCCTTTATTGGCATGTGGGTTTTGGGCAAAGAATTTCTATCTCCCCTAAAAGCCCTGATCTCTGTTTTGTTGCTCGAGGGTGTTTATTATCACGGCTATGCCAGCCCTGAATTTAACGCAAATATCGTGCTTCTTCCTTTTTGGTCATTGAGTATTCTGGCCTTTTATAAGGCGGTCGAAACACGAAAACTCATGTGGTGGGTTATACTTGGTGGCGCTGCAGCGTTAGCGGTGCTTGGTAAGTATTTTACAGGTTTCCTGTTGATCTCCATGTTTGCCTACCTTGTCGCTACAAAAAAAGGTCGATCACAATTTAAAACTGCCGGCCCGTATGCGGCGCTTTTGATGCTGCTCCTCATGCTAACGCCGCATTTGTTGTGGATGGTTGAAACTAACTTTACGACTTTGAGTTATGGCGTAAATCGGGCTTCAGGGTCTGCAAGCGTTGAGTTAAAAAATCATATTGTTTATCCACTTAAATTTTTAATTTCCCAAATTGTTTTGCTTGTGCCGCTTTTGTTAATGCTGGCCGCATTTGGTCTGAAACAGGATCGGTCAGATGCGAGATCTGGAAATACTGCCATATTGTCTTTCATGGCATTTGGCCCACCTCTGTTGATTATGGCTCTGTCTGCCGCGTTGGGTTGGAAGCTGCGGTCAATGTGGGGGGCCCCTTTATTTTTGATGAGCGGTGTGCTCCTTATGTACTTTCTAATGCCGAATGTCTCGGCAGCGCGCATGCCCCGGTTTAAAGCAGTATTTATATTCTTTGCGTTGATCGGACCCATTGCTTATGTGGCTGTATATGCGGTGCGGCCATTGGTGAAGGACGGCGGTAAGCGGACCCAGTTCCCCGGATCTGAAATAGCTCTTCAGCTGTCAGATGGATGGAAGAAAAGATACCCTGAAAAACCGTTGCATTACGTAATGGGTGATGTCTGGCGTTCAGGTAATATTACCTATTACCTGAAAAAAAATGAAACCTCTGTGGAAACCGATCGCAATAAGCGGACAATTTCAGCTTTTATCGATGGGGATATTGTGGTTGCGCCTTGGGTAACTACGGATGAGTTTAGCCAAAAAGGTGGGCTTGTTGTCTGGAAAAATACGAAACAGCTTGGCTCTCAAAAAGCAAAATTTATATCTTATAAAAAGCTGTACCCTGAATTGATGGAAATGAGCCCTTTAACCTTTGAGTGGGATATGTGGTTTGGCACGAAAGAAGTGAACCTAAATTGGGCGATTCTTCCCCCAAAGTAACCCCTAATTATTCATGTGATCAGGACGAATAATGCGAAAAACCCGTAGATTATATATGTTTGGTTGGCTGCTTTTGGCTGTTGGGATCGCAATTGGCTCTTTATTGCCGATTGATGCCGTGCCCAAAGCAGTTTCCTTGGTGAGTGACAAAATCCAGCATGCTGGCGCATATTTTTGTTTAGGCGTTTTGGGCTGGCTTGGAGCGAAAGATAGACGAGGTGTGGCTATCTTGTTCTTACTGTCTTTTGTTCAGGGCATATCTATTGAATTTTTACAGCCCCTTACGGGCCGTCATTTTGAGTGGGCGGATATGATCGCCAATACAAGTGGCTTAATTGTTGCTGCATTTTTGGGCAAATATTATATTAGCCGTGGCTCAACTAAAGATAGAATTTAATTGTAATTTATCAATCATTAATTATATCCCAGTTTCCCCCACATATAATTTTGTAGGAAGCTGGAACAATGAGTATAAAAATAGATAAAAAACTGAAGATTGGCCTTGCTGGTCTTCTCGCTGTTGTCATTTTGGTCGGCGGTGGTTATTTGGTAAACAACAGCGTTAAAAATAATTTCGCAGAAAGCTTGAAGGACGCTGCAGAAGCTGCGAGTGAAAACACTGTCACGCTCACCGGATACAGCCTCAATATATTTACCGGCAACGGCAGTATAGAAATGGTCTCCCTCAATGATACTGTTGATACAGATAAAAATCTGTTTGAAATTCAAGATGTAGAATTCTCCTTCGCCGTAACCAGTGTCTTATTTGGGCCCCTTCACGTTGAAGAGATCACCGTGGCCCCCGCAGGCGTTATCGGAAATATAATTGGGTCTGGTGCGCGCGTGAAAACCCTTGTTGAAACCGTCCGGGGGAAACTTGTGGCAGGAATGCAGCCTGATGAGGAGTCGCAAATTATTGTGGATAAACTTAGCTTTGGAAAAGGGGTAATGAAAATCGGCCCTGCTTTGATTGGAAGTACACTGGAAAAAGAAATCGATTTTCCTGCGACAACTCTTACTAAGCTTGGAGATGATACGCCTTTGACGAAAGAACGTTTGGCCGAACGGATTATCTTTGCTGTTGGTCAGAATGCGTTAAACGCAACCGCGTACCGGGTGCCAATTCTATAAATAGGCAAAAAATGCAAAACAACGATCAGGGAAGGCCATAGAAAAATTTATGCTTTTATGCAGACTTGTCTTGCTCTCACCACTAGAGATGACTAAATGTAGAGAAACAGCCAACAAGTAAGGTAAAAGCATGTATTCTGTGGTCTCCCTCATTAGTATGGTAATTCAGATCTTTATCTATCTGCTCGTTGCTAACGCGATTTTGAGCTGGCTAGTTGCCTTTAACGTGGTCAATACACAAAATCAGTTTGTATCGACTGTTGGGCAATTCCTCTATAAAATTACAGAACCAGTTTTGCGGCCCATCCGTCGGGTGATCCCACAATTTGGTGGAATAGATGTGTCACCCATAGCTTTGATCCTTCTTCTTATCTTCGCTCAGAATTTGATGTATGAATTCCTCGCTTGAGGATTTGACCCCTTATAGTGTTGCTGTTGCAGGTGTTAAACTTTTTGTGCGCCTGTCACCGGGTGCATCTGCAAACCGGGTAGACGGATTGTATGATCAAGCTGATGGTACATGCAGGTTAAAGGTCAAGGTGACAACGGTTCCTGAAAAGGGAAAAGCAAATAAGGCTTTGCAAAAAGTCCTTTCGAAATACTTGAAAATACCGGCTCGTGATTTGGAATTAATCGCAGGTCAAACTGATCGCAATAAAACAATCCTGATTACCGGAAATGCGGACCAGGTCGTCAGTGAGTTGAAGTTGAGGTTCGCCGAATTTAGCTAAGAAGGCCCGATTGCCAATGTCTGCGAATATTATTGATGGTAGAGAATTTGCGCTGAAACTGCGCGCGCGCGTTGCAAAACAAGTTACAGAACTAAAAGCCGATCACGGTTTGATGCCGGGACTTGCGGTTGTTCTTGCAGGGGACGACCCAGCAAGTCAGGTTTATGTTCGCAATAAAAACGTTGCAACTCGTGAAGCTGGCATGAAATCTGAGGAAATCAGGTTGGCCGATGACGTCTCTCAAGCCGATGTTCTAGAAATCGTCGAACGGTTGAACGCCGACCCCTCCATCCACGGTATATTGGTGCAATTACCCTTGCCATCGCAAGTGGATGAAGCTGCAATCATTGATGCTATTGATCCTGCAAAAGATGTTGATGGATTCCACGTTATAAATACAGGCCGTCAGGCCGTTGGCCTTGATGCCATGGTCCCTTGCACGCCGACGGGCTGCATAATGATGTTAAAAGACAGACTGGGTGACTTGTCGGGCTTGAATGCGGTTGTTGTGGGGCGCTCCAATATCGTCGGGAAACCCATGGCGAGTTTGCTTCTCGGTGAAAACTGTACTGTCACCATCGCTCATTCCAGAACCAAAGATTTGCCCGCGATTTGCCGCAGTGCAGACATACTGGTGGCAGCTGTGGGTCGCCCTGAAATGATTAAGGGTGATTGGGTCAAGCCCGGTGCCACTGTCATTGATGTTGGGGTTAATCGAATTGCGCTTGATACAGGTAAAACCCGTTTGGTTGGTGATGTTTGTTTTTCGGAAGCGGTCGAAGTTGCTGGTGCCATTACACCGGTGCCCGGCGGCGTTGGCCCTATGACCATTGCTTGCCTGCTCGCGAATACAGTAACGGCGGCGTGCCGCATTGCTGGTGTCCCTGAACCCGAAATTAAGTAATCAGGATTGAAATGAGGCCACTGAAACCCGTTAACCCCAATCAATTTGTGAAGTCAGCTATTCTGGGTGCATTTACCGGACTTGTTTTTGCCGTTGTCTTTGTCGCCCTGCCAGGGGCGGCGTTGATCTTTGTGGTTGGTGTGTTGGATCTTCCATGGGATTTAAGCTGGTTTCCAGGCATCATTCAGATCATGGGGCTGGGCTGCTTAATTGGAGCTTTGTTCGCAACGTTTCTATTTATCAAAGATCGGCATATTCCTTATGTGGAAGACGTGCAGGATTTTGAAGAAAATGGCGAAAATAACCGCTTCGATCGTTAGAAAACAATAAAAAGGGGCGCTACAATCACTGTAGCGCCCCTTTTTTAATTCGGCTGTTAGCCTTTTTGGCGGTGAAGTAACCGCAGGCGCAAAGCGTTTAGCTTAATAAAGCCTTCGGCGTCCCGTTGGTCGTAAACCGTATCTTCTTCAAACGTTACATGTTCCATGGAATAGAGCGAGAATTTACTCTTCCGTCCAACAACACTTGCAACACCTTTATAAAGTTTCAGGCGAACGACACCGCAAACCTTCTCTTGGCTTTTGTCAATCAACGCTTGCAGCATTTCCCGTTCTGGGGAGAACCACAGACCATTGTAAATTAATTCTGCGTAGCGCGGCATGATATCGTCTTTAAGATGCATCGCGCCGCGATCAAGAGTGATTTGTTCGATGCCGCGATGGGCTTCAAGCATGATCGTTCCGCCGGGTGTCTCGTAGATTCCGCGGGACTTCATACCAACAAAGCGGCCTTCAACCAGATCAAGACGGCCAATACCGTTATCACCAGCCAACTTGTTCAGGGCCGTCAGCATGTTAGCCGGGCTTAAGCGTTTGCCATCAAGGCCAATGGGATCGCCTTTTTCATATTCGATCTCAATGTAAGTTGGCTCATTTGGCGCATCTTCTGGAGAGACCGTGCGGGAGTAGACATACTCGCCAGCTTCTTCCCAAGGGTCCTCAAGAGCTTTCCCTTCAGCAGAGACATGCAACATGTTCGCATCAACAGAGAAAGGCGCTTCGCCGCGTTTGTCTTT
>CAJXWA010000171.1 GCA_913062525.1 uncultured Alphaproteobacteria bacterium
TCTGGTCTTCGTCTCTTATTTTTTACTGACCTGTTATTTTATTAGCAGATCAGTCGAGCGGAGACAATTTAACCTTGATATTCTTTGTGTTTTTTTTGTCTTCTTGACCCAAATGGGTAAGGCGCGGCATAAAGAATAATTCAATTATTTTCCCAATAAAGGGTTTCTTTCGTGGTGATGCGTTCTTTTATCAGTGCAGTTGTGTTTTTAGGATTAGCGGTAACTATGACCGCTAATAATGCGGCAGCGGCAGGCTCTGATGTCCCTAGATTCGTCTCTCTTTCTTCAGACAAAGTGAACGTGCGGGTTGGGCCCGGAAAACGATATCCGATTTCATGGGTGTTTGTTCGAAGCGGTTGGCCCGTTGAAGTGATCGCAGAATACGAGCGCTGGCGCCAAATCCGCGACGTCGACGGGGCGACAGGTTGGATCCATGGCAATCTGCTTTCTGGACGGCGTACGATCCTTGTCACGAAGAAACAGCGATCAGTTCACGAAAACCCCAACGATGAAAGCGCGGTCACGTTACTGGCTGAACCGGGAGTTTCGGGGAAATTAGTTGAATGTGATGGCCGTTGGTGCCTTGTGGAGATTGCAGGGAATAAAGGCTGGCTAAAGGCCTCCCACTTTTACGGGGTTCTCGAGAATGAGAAAATCCGCTGATCTCTAGAAAATGAGGTCGGTGTTAAGAGATTCTCGGGTTGTCTCACTCATGCGTGCCATATGGCCGTAGTTTTCATGCTCGATTCCCAAGATAACCTCACATTGAGATATGCTTATGGCTTGTTTCTGTGCGTCATTTAACGGGAAATGCAAAAAGTGAATGGCGGATGTTTTCCCATCATCCGTTGTCCGTTCCACATCTTGTTCTGGGACAGCATAGGATTTATCGCCGTTTATGCCGAGATAGATTTGTGTCTCAATGTGTCCCAGTTGATGAAGGATTTTGTCTCTCTGAACAGGGTCTTCGATTTCCAGCATGAAAGTCGCAATCAGCTCACTTCCTTTGGGAATAAGCGGATTGTAGGCTGATAGCTCATCTTGGATTTGCGCCTCTCCCCCTTTTTCAATGAACAACATTTCGTGGATTTGCGTCCACATAGTGTCGTAGCTTTCAAAATAGAAAGTTGCATGGGGGCCAACCGAGATCCGGCGATCCTTTTTTATGGGGATCAGTTTTTGTTTATTTTCCTGCCTGATTTTCACGTATTCATCTAATGGCAAGATGTCTGATCGTTGAATAGTTCGTTTTGCAGCTGTCATCATCGGGACCTCTTTACTCAAACCCGTAGGCCTTGGCTAACAGTTCAATTGGATGGGATGTCGTTTTGCCCTTGGCGGCTTCCGCATCTTGAAGTTCGATGCCTTGCATGAGATGTTCTGCGGCGAGTGGGCATTCAGAGGTGATATGAGAGGCTCCTGATTTTAGCGCATTTTTGGCAGCCGTTTTGCCAACTTTAAGCGCTGTATCAAAATTGTCTTTCATAATGCCCCACGATCCGCCGTGCCCTGAACATCGCTCCACAACAATCACTCTCGTCTTGGGAATAAGGCGCAGCATTTCGGCGCCCTTCGCGCCCATGTTTTGAGCTCTAGCGTGACATGCTAGGTGCATGGACACTGGGCCGTCCAAAGGTTGCAGGCCGTCTGTGATCCCTTCTTTTTTTGCAATATCGACGATATATTCGCTCACATCAAATGTGGCTTCGGCAAGCCTTTCAACGTCCTTGTTCGACGGAGATATGAGCGGCCACTCAGATTTCAACATCAGCGCGCAGGACGACACAAGCGCAATTACGTCGTAGCCGCGATCAACCCAGCTGCAAAGCTCCTTCGAGACGTTTGCGGCATTCTCTGCGACAGCGGCAAGGTCTCCCTGTTCTAAAAGGGGCATACCGCAGCAACCGGGATAGACAACTTCAGTTTCAACACCATTTAGTGCGAGGACATTCCGCGCCGCGAGGCCGATATCTGGATTATTGAAGTTGCCAAAACAAGTGGCATATATAACGGCTTTTCGCCCATATGCAGGTGCGGCTTTATTGGTAATGAGGGAATTGGCTTGTGCCTGATTTAACAGGGTCTTCGAATGATACTTGGGAAGCGCCGCTTTTCGGTGAATATGGAGTGTTTTTTCCATGATCCCGCGGGTCAATTTATTGTCTTTATCTGTCGCCCAGTTGGCCAGCGGTGCCACTTGTTTTGCCAAGGTGCCATTGCGATCGGTCTTTGATAGCTGGTTTTGGGCAAATTTATCCATGCCGTTAGATTTTTCAACTGCCCGATAGCGCAGCATCAGGTGAGGGAAGTCCAAATTAAATTCATGGGGCGGCACGTAAGGGCATTTGGTCATATAACACATGTCACACAAGGTGCAGGCGTCCACAACCGGTTTGAAATCTTCTGAGGAGACGGTATCTAGTTCTTCAGATGGAGAGCCATCGATGAGGTCGAATAATTTCGGGAACGAGTCACATAAATTAAAGCAGCGGCGGCAGCCGTGACAGACATCGAAGACACGGCGCAGTTCAGCGTCGAGTAGATCAGCGTCATAAAAGTCCGGGTTATTCCAGTCAATTGCATGTCGAGTTGGGGCTTCAAGGCTTCCTTCACGCATGCAAGGATCTCCCATTAAGTTGGTTATTGCCAGAAATGCGGGTTGCCGCATCTCTGGGGTGGTTCTGGGGTTTAGTTAGTCCAGTTCATCAAGAGCTTTTTGGAAGCGTCCTGCGTGGCTTTTTTCGGCCTTGGCCAGCGTTTCAAACCAATCTGCAATTTCGTCATGGCCTTCTGCACGGGCTGTTTTTGCCATGCCCGGATACATGTCGGTATATTCGTGGGTTTCCCCTGCAATGGCAGATTTTAAATTGTCGGCAGTACCGCCAATGGGCATACCTGTTGCGGGGTCGCCTGCCTCCTCCAGATATTCAAGGTGACCATGGGCATGCCCGGTCTCCCCTTCTGCTGTGGAGCGGAACACGGTGGATACGTCGTTATATCCCTCAATATCGGCTTTTTGCGCAAAGTAGAGATAGCGCCGGTTCGCTTGAGATTCGCCGGCGAAAGCGTCTTTCAGATTCTGTTCGGTTTTACTGCCTTTAAGGGACATGACAATCCTCCTCAATTTATGTTTGAGATTTCTGAATTAGAAAAGCATAAAATAAACTATAGGAGAGGTCCGTTTGTAATGTCAATTAATTAGAATGTTTCTAAAAAGAAACGCCTAACTAGCTACCCTTAGTGCCGTCGATTTCTGGTAATGCCGCACCTAAAATCTGTGTCTTTTGGTTTTGGGTAAGGGCCGCTGAATTTTCATCTTCAGCCAAACGAACTGTTACCAACCGATTGGCAAATTGAATACCTTTTTGGGCAAAAAGCTCCCGGATGCGGGAATAGACATGTTTGCGAATGACAAATTGGTCTCCTGGGCGTGTCATGAATTTGACGCGGATGATCATTGCAGAATCTTCCATAGCATAGACACCTTGCGATTTTAGCGGCTGCAAGAACTGATCGCCAAACTCAGGGTGCTCAAGTAGTTCTTTTCCGAGGTTTTTAATAAGTTTTCGCACCTTTTCCACGTCAGTATCGTAGGTGAGCCGTAGTTTGAGTTTCATCATCACCCAATCGCGAGAGAAGTTACTGAGTGTTTTGATCTCGCCAAATGGGACTGTATTTAAGGGACCCATATGATGACGCAATTGGAGAGACCTGATCGATATTTTCTCAACGGTTCCTTTAACACTACCAACATCAACATATTCGCCTTTTCGAAACGCATCATCGACTAAGAAGAACGCCCCTGAGAATATATCTCGTATGAGAGTTTGCGCGCCAAAACCAATTGCCATGCCTATGACGCCAGCGCCAGCGAATAGAGGGCCAATATTCAGCCCAAGTTCAGACAAGGCGATCATAATTGTTAAAACAACAATGGTTGCCAAAATACAATACCGCATAAGCGGTAAAAGCGTGGCAAGCCGGGATGCACCGCCATGGCCACCTTCCTCGCCGGGTTCGTTTTCACCTTCGCCGCCTTCTTCCATCATTTTTTGACCAAAGGCAATTTTGGCCACTTGAAAGCAGACATATCCAGTGACAATAACGAAGAAGACTTCCCATAATCGGCCAAGCGCACTGTCTGGACTGGTAAAATCAACGCCCCACCTTGCGAGCATGAAAACACCCGCGCCCCCAAAAATCATTAACAGCAAAGCCTGCCGTGCTAACCCAACATAGGTGAGATCGCGGACGATGATTTCCAATTGTGGTTCTGCATTAGCTTCTTCAGCTTCCTCATGTTCTCCGCTATGGGTTAGAACTGTCTCTGGTTGCGGATCAATATTTGGGTGATGGAGGATTTTCCGGCGCTCAAGTAAGCGATCAATCATCACAGTTCCAATGCCAAAGGCCGTTAAGGAAACCATGAGGACCATATACATTGCGCCAATGAGGCCTAGGGCGTTGGGAAGTCCCATGATCAATCGGTAAATAGAGACAATGCCGGCGACGAGGACGTATAACCCAACGGCATGATGCCAATTGGCTGCGACTATTCGCTGAAGAAGCGGAGCGTTGGGTCTATCTTCTGGCTTCAAAATTAGCGCAGAAATAGGTTGTCTGGCCTTTGAAAGCAAGATCAGGGTAATCGCCAAAATACCGACAGTTATAAGGATACGCAGCAGCAGGATGAGAGTGTCATGAAATTCCAACTTCTCAAGCCAGGTGCCGGCCTCAATCATACAGATACCAAAGATAGTGCCTGCGCGAAGCCAATTAAATAACGTGATGGCGTCATCATCATTTAAGTCGGGAATACGGCGATCCGGCATCTTCGGCGAAATCCAAATTCGCCAGATTTCTGTGATAAGCCACGCCCATGCCACCGCGTTAATCCACTGAAAAATCGTCGCTTGTTCGAACTTGTTATCGCTTAGAATTGAACTGGAGATCGCAAAAGATACGAGACAGAAGATCCCAATGCCCACTGTCCGCCCGATGTAACGCACCAGCAGAAAACACATGTTGATACTGCGCTCTGATGGCAGAGATGCCCACAGGCTGGCCAGTTTTTGGATGACCCAGTTTAGATATCGATTTTCGACAAATGCAGCAGCGCCCATGGATAAAATGATAATCAGCAATGTCCAGAAAAGCCCCGATCCACCGATATCTGTATTTACATCGTTAAACCCAGAAGAGAGACTGGGAAGGACTTCCGGTAGAAAATGAAGAAGGAGTTTTAGTCGATCACGGAAATGGCCGACGGCGGCTTGCGTGCTTTCGCCCGTTTCATCTGCTGCGGCATTGTTGATTTGTGTTCCGGCACCCGACACAATGATGACATTGAGGCCCTTGGCTGCAGCTTCATCAATTATTTTCTGAATAGATGTTGAGTTGAGCGTTGTATCAGCGCTTTGGGCTGCCTGAACTAGCGGCGCTGAAAGCAAAAGGAATAGACTTAAAACCGCGTAACTCCAAAAGTTACATTTCCCAGTTATCCGCATTTTCCCCACCATCTTTTCAGTCAAAATAGAAAAGAAGGATAGCGTATTTATTTCAAAAAGATCTAATTTATTAGAACGGCAGGTGGGAATTAGTTGGCGTCATTCTTTTTAACGCGGACGATGACATCTACGCTGGCTATTGTCATTCCGTTTGGCAAGTTCGGGATGTTCTCTACGCTCATAAGGTCTGCGGGAATATCTTGCAGCTTCCCTTCATCTTCAAAAAAGAAATGATGATGGTCTGATGTGTTGGTATCAAAGTAGGATTTGGAAGCGTCAACAATAACTTCTCTGAGCAAACCGGCCTCTGTGAAATGGTGTAGGTTATTGTAAATGGTTGCCAGCGACACTTTAACCCCTTTTTCAAGGGCTTCTGAATGCAAAGTCTCGGCAGTAATATGGCGATTCCCGCCGGAGAATAATAAATCCGCAAGGGCAATTCGTTGCCGTGTTGGACGCAATTTGGCCGCTCTGATTTTTAGCTCCAGCTCGCAACTATCGCCGTTCATCATAGTCCTCACCAGTTATTTAAGGCCGCGATATTCGCGCCTTTTAAAATAACCTAATCCCTATATAGGATCTTTCTTGGAATAATTCAAATCCGCAAATAGAACAACAGCGATCAGGCTATTTGCCCGTCATGATTTGATCAACCAGCTGTTTCACAGTTGGCACAAATCCGTTTGCATAGAAAGGATCCGAGGCAAAGCGGTAAGCCGCATGTCCAGCGAACATCAAATTATTATCAATTTGATCGTCTGAATGGATCACTTCTTGCAGTGTTTTTTGAATACAGAAACTCCGTGGATCGGCTTTTCGCCCGGTGTTTCCTTTTTCATTTTCCGCCCAGTTTGAAAAACTGCACTGCGATAAACAACCCATGCAATCAACTTGATCTTTCCGGATTTCTTTCATCTTGTCGGTGTCGACGAAAATAAGAGTGGAATCCGGTGTTTTCATTACCTGATCAAATCCAGCAGCCACCCATTGCTCTGCATGTGCTCTATCGGTCGGCGTTAGGAAAACTTCACGTTTGCGCGCACCCATGCTGAAACCAGCCGTATGTTCGCCCACTACCTCATTTGAAAAGGCAACTTGGCGGTCGGAACGAGCTTTAAGCTCACCCAAAAAGTCATTACGTACAGCGGAAGACCAGAAGCCGGTGGGGCTGAATTTATTTAGAAAAACATCGCCCTTTTTCAAGGTGCCGAGTTTTGCTTTCCAAGCGTTTGAAATCGGGCTTTCCTGAGTGAGGAGAGGTCGCGTTCCAAACTGGAAAGAAATAGGTCCAATTTCAGGATTATCCAGCCAATGAGACCAATCATCAATGTGCCAAACACCACCCGCCATGATAATTGGCGTGTTGTGTAACCCCATTTCGTTCATCATCTTCCGAAGCAGAGCCACCCGTGGGTACGGATCTTCTGGCGTCATTGGATCTTCAGAATTGCTAAGGCCGTTATGCCCACCAGCAAGCCACGGATCTTCGTAAACCACGCCGCCAAGCCAGTCGGAGAATTTGTGGTAAGCTCTCTTCCACAGCGCACGGAAAGCGCGGGCAGAGGAAATAATTGGATAGTAATGGACTTTATAGTCCGAAGCGATTTGGGCTACACGGTAAGGCATTCCAGCACCGCATGTAATGCCGTTAATGAGGCCTTTAGCACCTTCCATAACACCATGTAGAATGCGTTCTGCGCCGCCCATTTCCCAAAGAACATTCATGTGGATGGCGCCTTGGCCAGCCGAAATTTCATGAGCAATTTGGGCCTGTGTGATGCCACCGTTGATGCCATATGCCACCAGTTCATCGTGTCGTTCACGGCGTGTGCGGCCATGGTAGATTTGCGGGATCATATCACCGTTCGCGTCGTAACTGTCAGCATTTACACCAGAGAAAGTGGCAACACCACCGGCAGCCGCCCAAGCACCCGAGCTTTGACCAGATGACACAGCGATACCTTTACCGCCTTCAACAAGGGGAAGAACTTCTTTTCCCGACATGACAATTGAATTCAGTGACTTCACGAGACAATCC
>CAJXWA010000172.1 GCA_913062525.1 uncultured Alphaproteobacteria bacterium
CAGGAAATTACCTGTAATGCTATTTGTCCTGGATGGGTTCGAACACCACTTGTTGAAACTCAGATTAAGGCGCGCGCGGAAAAAGACGGCATCGAGATTGAAGAGGCCGCAAAACGCTTGTTGGCGTCAAAAGAGCCGTCATTGCGCTTTACAACGCCGCAACAATTGGCGGACGCAGCTGCGTTTCTATGTAGCGATGCAGCATCGAATATGACCGGTACCACGGTGACCTTGGATGGTGGTTGGTCTGCTCAATAAATTTACCTTTCTGGAACGGTCATTGTGTCCATGAATGTTGACAGCTCGCCTTCCCTTTGAAAAGGTGGGGCTAGAAACATCATTGCCTGTTCGAAGCACGTTTATATAAAAGCAATACAAATCTAAACAGCCGAAAGTTTTTCAAATGATTACTATCCATCATCTAAACGACTCGCGTTCACAACGTATTCTTTGGTTACTTGAGGAATTGGGGCAAGAGTATAACGTGATCCGTTACGAGCGAGACGCAGAAACAAGATTGGCGCCGCCTGCGTTGCTAGAAGTGCATCCCCTCGGGAAATCACCTGTGCTTGAAGAAGAAGGACTGAAAGTCCATGAAACCGGCGCTATCGTTGAGTATTTAGTCGAAAAGTATGATGATGGCACGTTGGCGCCAGAACGGAGTACGACACTTGGCATTCGCTATAGCGAATGGATGCATTATGCGGAAGGTTCTGCCATGCTGCCATTGCTTCTGCGTTTATATACTGGACGCCTTGGAGATGCCGCCGCTCCGTTAATGCCGCGGATCGATGGAGAGACAATCAATCACTTTTCGTATTTGAGCAAATCACTTGGCGATAATGCATTTTTCTTAGGCGATGAGTTAAGTGCTGCAGATATTATGCTTTCGTTCCCCATTGAAGCTGCAAATATGCGCGGCGGACTAGCGCAGCTCCCGAACCTCGCTGAATTTGTGAAAAGAATACAGGCACGGCCCGCTTATAAAAAAGCGTTGGAGCGGGGCGGAGATTACTCCTTCTTCGTAAAGTAAGCTAAATCATAATAAGAAACGGAAATACGCCATGTTAGACGTCACTGGCTTGCCCTCTTCAGATGTGCCCGAAAGTTGGACTGGATCAACGCAGTATATTGATTATGAACATCGAAATATCGCGAGTTTTGTCTCCAATGCCCTTACCGGGCTGGAGGGAGCATCAAGCACCAAAAAAGCCATTCGGCTTTTTGATGCTGTAAGAGATGATATTCGCTACGATCCTTATCAGTTGGATTTTGTTGCGGATAACTATCAAGCCAGTCACGTTGCAGCGTTGGACGCAGCCTATTGTGTCCCGAAAGCTATTTTGCTGACGGCGTGTCTCAGAAGCGTTGGTATACCTGCAGGCGTTGGCTTTGCTGATGTTAAAAATCACCTGAACTCTCCAAAATTGGCAGATCTCATGGAAACAGATATGTTCTGCTATCATGGTTATGTGGCAATGAAAGTTGGCAGCCAGACTTTCAAAGTGACACCAACTTTCAATAAAGAACTCTGCGACCGATTTGGTGTTCGGGCTATTGAGTTTGACGGAACTGCCGACGCTCTGTTTCATGAATATGACGCGGACAAGCGCAAGCATATGGAATATGTCAAAGATCGCGGCATATTTGAAAACCCACCCATGCTCGATATTTTGGCCGACATGGCTGAAGTTTATCCGAAAATGAAATCAATTTGCGATGCGGAACTTCAATTAGAGGAAGATCCTGATTTTGCGGCTTGAATAATATCTTTCGCTTTTGGGCGGGCAAGTTTCATGAAGTAGTGAATGCTGAGCCCGGCAAGCAATCCCCAAAATGGTGCACCAATTGTGAGAAGAGTTACACCTGACGCTGTGATGGCGAAGGTGATAAACGCGGCCTCTCTTTCTTCTTCAACGTCCAGTGCAGTAGCGAGGCTGTTTGAAATTGTACTGACGAGAGCGAGACCCGCAATCGCCATAATAAGTTCACTTGGAAACAACGTGAAGAGTGCAGTCACCGTGGCGCCAAACAGGCCCATCAACGTGACAAATATTCCAGCCCACACGGATGCATAATACCGTTTTGATGGGTCTGGATCTACAACCTCTCCCATACAGATAGCTGCAGTTATTGCTCCAAGATTAAAGGCGAAACCCCCAAATGGAGCAAATAATAGCCCTGTAAAACCACTCCAACTAATAAGCGGAGAGGCGGGCGTATTATAGCCATGTGCCCGCAATACTGCGATGCCTGGAATGTTCTGGGAGGCCATTGTGACCAAAAATAAAGGGATACCAACACCAAGCATTACAGATAAGGAAAATGTCGGTGTGGTCCACACAGGAACAGTTAACGCTAGAGATATATTTTCGGATGCAAGTTCACCATTAAACGCAGCGATGGCAACACCCACTGCAAAAGTAATTGGGATAACGTAGCGCGGTAAAAACCGTTTTCCAGCGATATAGGTCACAAGCATTACCGACACCATGACAAACGACGTTTGCAGAGCGGTGAAAGCATTTAAGCCAAAGCTCAAAAGCACACCCGCAAGCATGGCCGAGGCGATGGAGCGCGGAACAATTTCCATGATTTTTTCAAACCAGCGTGTCACACCGCATAAGGTCAGTAAAAAGGAGCAAAACAGAAATGCGCCAACGGCATCAGCCATGGGAACACCGGGCAGGCTTGTGACCAACAGTGCTGCGCCCGGTGTTGACCATGCGATAATAATGGGGGCATTGTAGCGAAGAGACATGGCTATACCGCACAAACCCATTCCCACGCCCACAGACCACATCCAAGAGCTCACCTTGTCAGGACTTGCACCACTTGCTGTTGCAGCCTGAAAGACGATAGCAGCGGCACTTGTATAACCCACAAGCATGGCAACGAAACCGGAGGTGATATAGGGGAGCGCAAAAAATCGGAACATGGCGCAACTTTCTGGAAATAGAAGTGGGTTTATCTAACGGGCGTTATAACGTACGATAGGATGACGATAGCGATTGTGCGTTATAACGTCCAGCGTAAAAAGAGACAAATGTGATAAATCCTACAGATTACCTGCCTCAAAATTTGAAGTGCCTGCGCGGGAAAAAGGGGTGGAGTTTAAGTAAGACAGCCGTTGAAACCGGTGTGAGCAAAGCCATGCTGGGTCAGATAGAGCGAGGGGAATCCAGTCCTACCATTGCAACGCTTTGGAAAATCGCCACAGGTTTCAATACGTCCCTTTCTTATTTAGTCGAACGTAAAGCAACGGAAGAAGAGCGCAAATCGACCCTACTCACCGATGCTAACAAGTTGCGGAAGCAAATTGCAGATGATGGCATGTTGGTTGCAATCTTACAGCCCTATGATCCGGTACTTGGTTTCGACTTATTGGAAATTACATTTCCAGATGGGTATGAAAGATATTCTGAGCCTCACAAAAGTGGGGTGACTGAGTTTACGGTTGTTATCGACGGCGAAATGGAAATTCAGACAGAGGGGAAATGGTTCACCCTCAAAAAAGGGCAAACTCTCCGGTTCCATGGTGACAAGGGGCATAGTTATCGTAATCTGTCCGGCGCCCCTGCCACAGTACATTGCATTATTCATTACCCTGAAGGATAATTTAGGTCTTCATCCGCTCATAAGACGGCGTTTCTGGATCTAGGCGGTGAAAGGGCTGTATGTCGACCGTGAAGATCGCCATATCGGGCTTATCAAAGATGTCCGGATTATCTAGGGTTCCAACTTTTATGATCACGGCACCAGGACGAAGGTCGGATTTCGTTAAAATGTGAGTTCCGCAATTTCCACAAAATTCTCGGGTTCTAGGTTGTTCAAGATCTGCCCGTTTAAATGATTTCGGTGACCCTTCTGTGTATTTAAATTCGCCGTCTGGCATGACGATAAATGCGTTTGGGTGACCACCTGAAATATACTGGCATTCCCGGCAATGACAGTTGCCTTTGGTGATGGGTGCGCCTTCTACTTCATATTTTAATTGCCCACAGTAACAATGGCCTTTTAGTGTCATTTTTCGTCTCCTTGTTGTTTTGAAAAAGGTATCACTTTTTTCTGATGAGGGGCTATATTTCTTTTCTGTAGTCAGTGGGTTAAAGTATCAATTTTTGATCGCCCGTAGAAAGACTGTTTTGCCTGATAACTTGAAAAACTTACTTGCCGAAATTAGAGCCTGCAAAATTTGTGAGCCACATCTCATGGATGGCTGCCGACCTGTTTTACAAGCTTCTAATGCCGCTCGTATTATGATCGTCGGTCAAGCGCCGGGGCGGCGGGTTCATGAAAGCGGCATTCCCTTCGACGATCCAAGCGGAGAGAGACTTCGCGATTGGATGGGGATCGATAGGGACGTTTTCTACGACAAAAACCAAATTAACATCATTCCAATGGGTTTTTGTTTTCCTGGAACTGGGAAATCTGGAGACTTACCACCGCGAAAAGAATGCGCCGTTGCCTGGCGAAACCGACTTTTGGAAAACCTTGCAGAGGTCGATTTTACGATTGTTATTGGGAAATATGCCATGGATTGGCATTTAGCTGGAAATGGCAAAAAAACGCTGACAGACACGGTGAAATCTTGGCAGGAGTATTGGCCAAAAATTTCAGTGTTACCGCATCCGTCACCGCGCAATAATATTTGGCTTAAAAGAAACCCATGGTTTGAAGACGAGTTGTTGCCACCCATAAAAGCGAGAATTAAGGCCTTGTTATAGAAAAAGTTGAAATTTGATTGACTTAAAAAAGTTATATTATAACATAACAAAAATTTCTTATGATGAGTTTGATGAAAAAATTTACCCTGACAGTTTCAATTTTGACCCTTTTCTTGCTACCCACAATCGCGATGGCTGAGAAAAAGATATTCGTATCAATCGCACCGATCCATTCGTTGGTTCAATCCGTTCTTGGAAAATCAGGGACTGCCACCTTAATCATTAAGGCAACGGCAAGCCCCCATGGGTACCAGCTGAAGCCGTCTCAAATGATTGGCCTGCAATCAGCCCATATCATTTTCACCATAAGCCCAGCCTTTGAAACAACAATCTCAAAGGCTGTACGTGCCTTGAAATTGGAAGAACGGACACTTTCTTTGATCGGAGCAAAAGGGGTTGAGTTACTTGCAAACCGCAAAGGCGGTGCCTGGGAAAACGATCACGATCACGACCATGTGCATGAAGCAGATGAGGCTGAAGAGACCAATGTCGTTGTCCCTGAAAATACAGATCCACATATTTGGCTGGATCCTCACAACGCTATAGCAATGATCCGGGAAATCGCGGCAAGACTTAGCCTTATCTATCCGGACGAGAAATCCATTTTTGAGTCAAACGCTGAGCGGCTGATTAGTGATGTGGAAAGTCTCAACGCTGATGTTGTGCAAGGTCTCGCGAAGGCATCGGAAAAGCCATACATCGTTTTCCATGATGCATTTCAGTATTTTGAGGCACACTACGGCTTGAACGTCGTTGGCGGCATTGCAATCGATCCCAATAAAAAGCCGTCCATAAGCCGGATGAATTCGATCCGTGCGCAAATACAAAAGACGGGCGCCGTATGCGCATTTCGGGAACCGCAATTTTCTGGAAAACTTGTGGAGGTCGCCTTAAGAGGGAGTTCAGCAAGGCAGGGGATACTTGATCCAATTGGGCAAGACATCCCACTTGGTCCTAATCTTTACCGACTGTTGTTGACACAAATGGCGACACAAATAAACTCATGCCTAATAAATGATAAAAAATCTTAAGCGGGTGAGAAAAATGATAAACGACAACCCAAAAGTTCTGGTTGAAATTCAAGCAGACGTTACGACGGTTACTATAAACCGTCCTGAATGCAGAAATGCGGTTGATTACGAGACTGGTGAACTTTTAAGCGCGGCGTTCGATCAGTTCGATAATGACGATAGTCAATCAGTTGCAATTTTAAGGTCAACCGGCCCTGTTTTTTGTGCCGGTTTTGACCTTAAGTCGTTATCGGGAACAGAGTTGAATTATGACCCTGCTGCTGAAGGTCTAATGGGTCCAACACGGCGCTTGCTAAGCAAGCCTGTCATTGCAGCGGTAGAAGGATATGCGGTTGCTGGCGGATTAGAACTCGCGTTGTGGTGCGATATGCGTGTGGCATCTACGTCAGCAAGTTTCGGTGTTTTCTGCCGCCGCTGGGGAGTGCCGCTTATTGACGGTGGAACTGTCAGGTTGCCGCGGCTAATTGGTCAAAGCCGGGCCCTTGATATGATCCTAACCGGCCGGGAAGTCAGCGCAGAAGAAGCGCTGAGCTTCGGATTGGCAAATCGTTTAGTAAAAGATGGAACGGCGTACAAGGAGGCAGTTGTGCTTGCCAAAATGATTGCACAATTTCCCCAAATTTGTATGCGAACTGATCGCATGACAGCTCACAAACAATGGGATATGGATTTACCATCAGCCCTCCGATTAGAGGCGGAGGATGGCGCTGCGCCATTACTTGCAGAAGCACAGAACGGGGCTGCGCGTTTTTCATCAGGCCTTGGCCGAAGTGGTGATTTTACCAAAATATGAAATCAATATCGGGGAAGAATAAGTATTCGACCCCGATATAATATCTTACGTCAGTTTTTGAAGAACTTCCCGCATTGCCGCTGGAATAGCTGTGGGTTTGTTACTTTCACGTTCTACATAGACGTGAATGAAATACCCTTCTGCGGCCGCAATTTCGTCATCCTCGCGGAACAGGCCAAGTTGGTAGCGAACTGAACTATTTCCCATGTGTGCCACACGAATGCCGGCGTATACGGTTTCCGGAAACACAATGCTTTTTGCATATCGGCATTGCGTTTCGACGACCAAACCAATAATTGGGCTTTTTTGAATATCGAGGACACCCTCGCGGACCAAGAATTGGTTCACAGCTGTATCGAAGTAACTGTAATACTGAACATTATTGACATGGCCATAGGCATCATTGTCCATCCAACGCGTAGGAATTTCTTGAAACTGTCGATACTCGCTCCGCAGGCTCATTGCTTTATTTGCCATAATGTTAGAGTACCTTTTTATAAATCAAATAGGCGTCTTGTTCTGTAACTTCGCGAGGGTTATTGACCAAAAGCCTAGTTTGTTCCATTGCTGCGGATGCTAATTTTTCAAGATCATTTTCCGTAACACCAACTTCACGCAATGTAGTTTCAAGTCCAAGATCTGAATTTAACTCAGCCAATTTATCAATAAAGATCTGACAGGTTTTCTGCGAGCCGCCGGATCTATCAATATCAGGGAACACTAGGGGCGCTAATTCTGCATATTGGGTAGAACATTCAGGTGCGTTGAAACGCATTACCTCAGGTAACACCAACGCATTGGAAAGTCCGTGAGGGACATGGAATATTCCGCCAATGGGATAGGCAAGTGCGTGAACTGCGGCTACGGGTGAATTCGCAAATGCCTGCCCTGCAAGACAAGATCCCAAAAGCATATTAGATCGGGCTTCGGTATTTTTGCCGTCTTTGACCGCAGTTCGAATGTTCGCACCCAACAATCGCAGCGCTTCTTT
>CAJXWA010000173.1 GCA_913062525.1 uncultured Alphaproteobacteria bacterium
GGGTCCCGAAGTTAGCAGTGGTGGCGGCGAACGTATTGCAGGATATGTGGGCAAAGACGTCAGATACCCGACATTGGCCGCAGCAACGGCCGCCCAAAAAGCGCAATATTCTGGCGCCTATCCAGATTTAGAGGATGAAGAATGGCGACATACAACAGAAGTCGGCTACGTGTTTGACGAAAAATCCGGCAATTTCCGGGCAAATTACGACTTGGCTTTAGGAAAAGCTCTTCAAGACCAAATCTCAAATGATGCCCCCATTGATCTTTGGCCGTTTTTTGAAGCAATGACCGCTATTCCAGTGTTATCGATCCGCGGGGCACTTTCTGATGTATTAAGTGCTGACGTATTTCAAAAAATGCAGGATAGCAACCCCAACATGACTGCAGTAACCCTTGAAAACCGGGGGCATGTCCCCTTGCTAAATGAACCCTTATCAATGCAACATCTAACGCGGTTTTTAAAAAATGTCTGAATTCATACCTACGTTTGCAACTGTCTGTAACGCCGCGGAAACCCTAAAAGGTCACGCTGCTAAAACGCCATTGTTGGAGGCTCCGGCCTTAAATGAACTTCTCGGTTGTCGCCTTTTTCTAAAAGCTGAAATGCTCCAAAAAACCGGCTCCTTCAAGTTTCGAGGAGCCTTTAATGCCATTTCCAAACTGACAGAAATGCAAAAGGAAAATGGGGTCTTTGCATATTCTAGTGGAAACCATGCCCAAGGGATCGCCCTTGCCGCTAAAATGATGGGGGTTAATGCAACTATCCTAATGCCGGAGGATACGCCTGCCATCAAAATCGAGAATACGAAAGGCTATGGCGCTAAAGTTCTCAATTATGATCGTTATACTGAATCTCGTGAAGAAATCGGTGAAGCAATTTGTCGTAAAGAAAACCTCACGCTTATCAAACCCTATGATAATAAAAATGTAATTTCTGGACAGGGAACTGTTGGACTTGAAATTATCGCACAACTAGCGGAATTGGGCTTGAAAGCAGACTGCATTGCAGCCCCCTGCGGCGGCGGCGGCCTATTAAGTGGTATATCTCTCGCTGTGGGAACAAATAGCCCTAGTACGGAGATTTTTGCGGCAGAGCCAGAGCATTTTGATGACACCGCCCGCTCCCTTGCCTCCGGAGAAAGAGTGGGCAATACAGGAGATCACAAAAGTCTGTGTGACGCGATTATGACCCCCATGCCTGGCGAAATTACGTTTCCAATATTAAGTGCCATAAAGGCGCGCGGCCTTGTTGTTACAGAAAGCGAGGTTGCGGAAGCTGTTCGCGCGGCCTATCACCACTTCAAAATCATAATCGAACCTGGAGGGGCAGTTGCATTGGCTGCATTTCTTAGCCGTAAAACAGAAATCAAAGGCAAGGTTATTGTTGCAGTCGGTTCTGGCGGCAATATTGATCCGGCGCTTTTTGCACGCCTCCTTCAAAGCAAATAAGTATTCGGGTTTAATGACCCAAATATAAAGGACTAAGAGGGCGGACAATGAGTGCCTTCCTCCATCTTCTTTTTCCTCGTTCATTGTTTCGATAAAACTCTGCCTATTGATTTGTTTTGGTAGAAAAATGACGCCTATTGCACTGTTTGTCATCGGATAGATCAAAGGTCTATTTACACATCCTGACAGTTCAACCTAGATCAGCTTTATAAACTTGCATTACGAGTTGATACAAGTTGGCAACAAATGTGGCGTGACACAAAAAAAATCTATTTTTTTAGGAATACTGCAGATTTTCCAGATTTATATTAAGCTAATAATTACCACATAACTATCAACCAGTTGCATGTGTTTAACACGCATTAGTTTAAAGAATTAATGCGAATTAAACTTAACCTGAAGTTGAAAATTATAAATTAATAACAACTAATTTATAATTAAAATAAAAAACTTGGTAAATTTTTAAATTTATTAAAAACAAATACTTACATTATATTTCAAATAAATTACATTAAATATGAAATTTTAAAAACTGTATATACAGCCAACATATTAGCGAAAAAAACTCCACCTCTTTACACCTCCATTTCAATTAAATAGCGTTTGTCCAAGCAGTCGTAACTTACCACGAGTTTTATTGAGGCTGTTTTATAGCAACTGATATTTACATCATCGTGGGTTCAAGAATACCTTCTTATTCAGAGGATTCTTGGTTCACAAACTGGAGGATTTTTAAATGACAAAATCAACAATCTCACATACAGAAAACGTAAGTTCTACTAAAGATAGCGGATTGGTTCGTCTTGGAAACATGAGCCCCGCATTTAAAGTTGAAGAATTACCTAACCGGACTGTAGACAGCGAAACTGTTCGTTTGGGCAACATGAGCCCAGCCTTTAAGGTTGAAGAATTACCTAACCAAACTGCCGACGGCGAAACTGTTCGTTTGGGCAACATGAGCCCTGCGTTTAAAGTTGAAACCCAACCAATACAAACTGGTGATGAACAGAAAGTTCGTCTCGGGAATATGAGCCCCGCATTTCGGGTTTAACCAGTTAGTAGGAGCACCAATATGGGAATTCAAACACCGAAAACGACGTTAAACTCTCGGCAAATTGAGAGTTCACCATCGCTCGTTAAATTTTACCGGATGATACTCGATTGCCCTGCACCTCAACGTGCTGACCGATCTGCCGGCGGATTGATTCCCACACGTGCTTTTCGATACTGTGAACCTATGACAACTGCTTCTGCATATGGCTGGTATATTTTTCCGCCCATGGATTTTAGCGTCCTGTGGGACGGCAATGATCTCTACTGGCGATATGCAGACGCAACAAATTGGTACCCTTTAACGGCTGCCCAATATCCAGATTTTTCATCTTCTTTTGATGAGAGTTGCCCGGATACTTTGAAAGGGTACGCGCCACCCTTTATTTCATCGGCACCGGAACCAGGCGTTCTCAAAATCTGGAGTGGTTTCATTGCAAAAACGCAACCCGACTGGAGCCTCCTTGTCCGGCGTCCGGTGAATTTACCCGGTAGCCAACTCTATGAATATTATGAGGGGATAATTGAAACCGATCGGTGGTTTGGGCCATTATTTACAAACGTTCGCCTGACAAAAACCGATATTCCGGTGAGTTTTAAACGGGAGATGCCTTTAATACAGGTGCAACCCCTTCACCGATCAACTTATTCGGAAAGTATCTTACGATCATTTGATTTTACCGAAACCGTTGATGACTTCACGGCTGATGATTGGGACAACTATTACAACACAATAGTTGCCCCCGGCACCCCGCAATCAAGGGAGCGCGGCCTATATGCAAAGCAATCAAGGCGCGCCCGTAAATCTAGCTAGTCGTGCGGTCGCTTCTAACCCGTTCTGACGTTGTGAACAAAATCAGCAACTTGCGTTCTCAAATTTTCTGCTTGTTGTGACAGTTCTCTTGATGCCGACAAAACATCGCGTGAGGCCTCATCGGACTCGTTGGCGGCACTCGTAACAGACATAATTGATGTAGAAACTTCTTGCGTGCCCGCCGCTGCCTTTTGAACACTCGATGATATTTCTTGTGTTGCGGCGCCCTGCTCTTCTACGGCTGACGCGATTGCCGCCGCAATTTCATCTACCTTTTTAATGGTGCCAGAAATTCCTTGAACGGCACTAACAGCTTCCGCTGTAGACGATTGAACTTTTGAGATTTGATCAGAAATTTGCTCAGTCGCTTTTCCTGTTTGCGAAGCTAAGTTTTTAACCTCAGATGCAACAACAGCAAATCCCTTACCGGCGTCACCTGCACGCGCAGCCTCGATGGTCGCATTAAGGGCCAACAAGTTTGTTTGCTCTGCAATGTCCCTAATAAGATCGACAACTTCACCGATACTTTTCGCACCTTCGTCCAGGCTTTGGATAAGAACATTTGCTTTGTTGGCTTCATCAACAGCTTGATTTGTAATATTAGATGATTGTGAAACCTGTGAGCTTATTTCCCGGATGGAAGCGGATAATTCCTCTGCAGCTGAGGCCACGGATTGCACATTTGACGTCGCATTTTCCGAAGCGTGAGAAACTGAGTTAGCCTGACTAGTGGTTTCCTCTGAAATAGTTGTCATATTTTGCGCTGTGGATTGCATTTCCGTTGCTGCAGATGCAACGCCGTCTACAACAGCCCCAACAGACGTCTCGAACGTCTCAACTAGAGAAATCAAAGCCTCCTGCTTTTCGATCTCAGTCTGTTTCTTACCTTCTTCATCTTCTTTTTCACGCTGCACGCGGCGATTTTCTGTCTCTATTCTATCAAGCTCAAGTTTTTCTTGATTTTGTTTTTGCAAATCTTCCAATTGACGTTTTTCAATGGCAGACTCCTTAAACCCCTGAATGGCTTTTGCCATATTTCCAAGCTCATCTGTTCGTTCAAGATCACCAATTGTGATATCAAGATTACCCGCAACCAAAGAGCCCATTTCTTCAGTCATTCGTCCAAGCGGAACTGTCAGTTTTCTAAACGAGACGATGACTACGCCAGATATGCCCCCTAAAACAACTAAGGCAGATAGTACAGCTGCAATGATCAGATCTGTTCTTTGTTCGTCCACGCTAACGTGTGAAAGCCTCAAATGAAGAGTACCTATGGTTTCGCTAGTACCATCTTCAATTTGAACAATATCTTGGCTACTTTCGGTGACTTGTTCATTGCCCGGTGCTTCACCATGTGAGAAAAGCTGTTTTCCCGCCGGATCAAGAACCTCGACAAATTGGAAATCTGGATCTTGGGCAAGATCTTCCAACAACTTTTGCGTCGCCGCGTTATCCAAATCCCACATGGGCGCAACGATTGCCTTAGATTGCAACGTTGTTACAATATCGGCACGGCCCTGTAGCTGTTCAATCTGAGATTGGCGGGTTGTAATAACCCCTACAGTTTCTGAAATTATCAGCACCAGTAGCGTCATTCCAATGGTTGTAAGCAAGACCTTTGCCTGCAATGAAAGACCAGAACTAATTGCTTCTAATCTCGTATTATTACTTTGATTTTCCATTAAGTAACCCTGTTCTCAAACATGCATTTACAACACTTACTCGGATACGTATTTAGCCAAAATTTTATCGTATTCTCCGCTGTCGCGAATAGCTTTAAGCCCGACATTAAAATCATCGCGAATGTTTGCATCCTTAAACCCTACAGAATACGCAGTAGGTTCAAATATTTTGTAGAACACAACTTCTTTCAACGCGATTTGATCTTTGATTATCTTGTTATAGTATTTGAAAATTCTGATATCACCGACAACAGCTTGAGTACGGCCAGACATTAACAATTTATTCTGTGTGGATTGGTCGGCGACCTCACGATATTTAGTGTTTTTCTTTGCCATTTCT
Organism: uncultured Alphaproteobacteria bacterium; assembly: GCA_913062525.1. Lineage (GTDB taxonomy): Bacteria > Pseudomonadota > Alphaproteobacteria > Sneathiellales > Sneathiellaceae > Sneathiella. Next base: position 5,338 of record CAJXWA010000173.1, read on the forward strand.
GCAAATTCTTTCCCCAAAAATATCGACGCTTTTACAAACGCCACCACTTTTAAAGAGCCTAAACCTTCAATATTAGTAACGTTTAGGTCGCTTTCTTTAAGAACTGTTGCAACATTTTGGTAGGAGATATGACTGTCAGAATAATTTGCCTTAACACCTGAACTTGCGGTTAAAGTATTAGCAGCGTCTATTTTACCATCTTCAAACTCTTTACCTACACGCCCAAACGGCACATACCTCACCGTAACTGTGTGACCTTTTACCGCCAATGCGGCACGGACAATATCTACTTCAATTCCTGAGTTGGAGTCTTTGATGCCGTAAGGCGGTAAAATTCCCTGCCCAACCCTAATTTCTGCAGAATAACTTAATGGTGTAAGGACAAAAAGAAAAAGGGAGGAAGTTAGAACCAGTTTAAATGCAGTGTAACACGGTAGGATTTTCAACATAAATTCACCCTGACATAATAGTTAGACTTGACATTAACTATATTAGAAAAAGCATTAAAAAATCATAAACCGTTTTTCTTATCGTTTATATTATTCGAAAATAGAAGTAATCGATTTAGGTCCTTTATTATCTCTTGGTATTTGGCTGCCAAACTACACTCATTTTGCCTTAACTAATAAAGCCACCTTTCATTGTCTCCAGCGATAAATAACGGTCCAGATCCAAAACAGTCTCGCTCAGTTAGTCTTATTACTTAGAAAAGTTCGCAAAAAACATAATCTTTACGATCATTTTCACACAAAAAAACCAGGCACAAGGCCTGGTTTTAAACGATGGTTAAACCGAAATTTATAGAATTTCGTTGAGCGCGTTATTTAGCCTCTCAAGAGTACCGTCAATATCGTGTAACTTATCCAGGCCAAACAAACCCAATCTAAAGGTTTTAAAATCATCCGGTTCATCACATTGTAGCGGAACACCTGCTGCAATTTGCATTCCAATTTTCGCAAACTTTTGACCACTATTAATCTCAGCATCGTCCGTATAGAAAACCGCAACGCCGGGAGCTTCAAAACCTTTTGCAGCTACGCTTCTAAATTGCTTTGTTCCCATAAGTTCACGAACGCGACGACCAAGCTCTAATTGTTCATCTTTGACTTTTTCAAATCCGTAATCTTGCGTTTCCTTCATTGTATCGCGGAATTTTTTCAACGCATCCGTCGGCAGTGTCGCATGATAGGCATGTCCGCCATTCTCATACGCTGCCATAATATCCATCCACTTTTTAAGATCGCAGGCGAAACTTGAGCTTACCGTTGATTTAATGGCTTCACTTGCCTTTTCTCCCAGCATAACCAACCCGGCGCAAGGCGACGCGCTCCAGCCCTTCTGCGGCGCGCTAATAAGGATATCAACACCGACATCGTCCATATCTACCCAGACCGTGCCTGATGCAATACAATCAAGGACAAACATCCCGCCAACTTCATGAACAGCATCAGCCACACGGCGCATGTAATCGTCGGGTAAAATAATACCAGAGGCCGTTTCAACATGGGGTGCAAACACGAAATCAGGCTTTTCCGCAAGAATTGTGCTGACAACTTCTTCGATGGGTGCTGGCGCAAACGGTGATTGATGGGCTGTATCCGCTCTCTTGGCTTTCAACACAGTCGTACTGGCCGGAATCTGGCCTGCGTCAAAGATTTGAGACCAACGGAAACTAAACCAGCCATTTCGGAGGACCAATGTCTTTTTATCTGTGGCAAACTGCCTCGCAACCGCTTCCATAGCGTATGTTCCGCCGCCGGGTACAACAGCCATAGAGCTTGCTTTATAAACTTGCTTCATTGTTGAAGAAATGTCTCGCATGACACCTTGAAAGGTCGCAGACATGTGGTTTAACGATCGGTCTGTAAATACCACTGAAAATTCAAGTAGTCCGTCTGGATCCACATCAGGTAACAATCCGCTCATATCTTCCTCCTATGTCGCAAAATTTACATTACCGTTGGTTACGGAAAAATGGAGTGAAGGACAAGGAATAGTTTACTGTATATCAATTTTTATGAACAGATGGATCAGTTTGTTGACCAAAATTCACCGTTTTTCAGTTGCTCTCTATATCCTGTCATAAAGGATTCAAGTTGGCTGATTTTAGCAATGGCAGTAGAGCGTTCCCGGAAATTCGTT
>CAJXWA010000174.1 GCA_913062525.1 uncultured Alphaproteobacteria bacterium
TCAATACCTTGTTGTTTCTTAGCGTCTGCATCCAAGGATACGTCGAAATTAATCACAACGATACCTGCTGCCATCGCTTTCTTAATCGGGCGAACCATAGCACGCGAGTCCGCCGGGGCGATTACGATCGCGTCAACGCCTTGGGTAATAAAATTCTCGACAGCATTGATCTGTGATTCAAAATCAGTTTCGTTCTGCATGCCGACAGCTTTGAGGACGTAGTCGCCTCTCTTTTTTTCGTGGGCTTTCGCACCTTCCAGCATGTTCTGGAAAAATTCGTTAGCCAGCGATTTCATCACAAGACCAACAACCGGTTTGTCCGCAGCGGCTGCAGAGCCTGCCATTACTGACATCGAGACTGCAGCGGCAGTCATTATTTTTAGAAATTTCATGTCTTCCCTCTCCCATTTTATGCCGCTTCGCAGCATTTCGATCTGCTGTCTACGGCTTTAGTTGGTACGCTGCGCAGCTTAAACATCGTCGCGGCGATACGTCAATATGAAACGTTTCATTTATTTGTATCGTTTCATATTTGAAGGCTAAAGTGCTATATCTTATACAATAATTTTACCCAAAACATATGAACCGTGCGCCTTACAAGAGAATATTCCAGCCTTCTAGAAGAATGAAAATTAGAATCGCTGCATCTGTATGTCACACTATTTCTAAGGTTCGCTGGCTGAATATTTGTGCATCTCTTCTCGCACTTTCTCAAAAAAACTCATTCCAAGTTCAGAAACGGGGCGCGTTTTATGGTGTATTAACGCCATATCAATAAAAATATCGGGTTTAAATGGGCGCACCACATAACCAGCGCCATCATCATTGGCAAGGGTGAACGGATCAATAAGCGCAACACCGAGCCCATTTTTAACGAACTCCAAAAGTGATCTAAACAGATGCGACTGACATTTAACGCGCAATCTGCTGTTGTCATTAATAAACAGCTCTCGCGTCCGGTAACTGATCATATGATCCTCTCCCATCTCAATGAAGGGTACATTATCTAAATCTCGGGGCCGAACTTCTTCTAAATCCGCAAGCGGGCTATCTTCTGGAATAGCCAACTGGCAGATAAAACGCATTGGATACCATTCGAGGTTTTTTTCCAAAATTGGAAGTTCAGAGATCCCAATTTCAGTAAGGCCTGACAGAACCCATTGCTGAATATTTTGGGAGTAGCGTGTTTGAAACGATACATCCACATCTGGATATTCTCTAACAAAGTCAGAGACAAGGCTCGTCATAAATCCAAACGACAATGCATGGGTACAGGCGACCTGCAAGGTCCCTAATCGCTGACTTTGTAGATTTGAAATTGCGAGATCAACCTGACTAAGTCCGCGCACAACCGTGTCAATCTCACGGTATAGAATGTTTGCTTCTGGCGTTGGCACCAATCGCCCATTTTCACGTTCGAACAGCTTGAGTTTGGTGTGATCTTGTAACTGCGCTAACAGATTACTGATGGCAGGTTGCGATATGCCTAGACTGTGGGCCGCAGCCGTAACAGTCCCTTTTTCGATGACAGCATGTAGGGCTTGTAAGGGTCGATATCTCATGGGTATCACTTTTTCTGATGTTCGGACAAAATATTTGTATTTGCTATTATGGCTTAGTCAAGAAAAAATGCACGCTAGGGGGAATAATGAATTCAAGTACTGTACAAAACATTTTGGTCGTTGGCGCCGGCATTGTTGGCGTCTCTACAGCCATATGGCTGCAACGCGCTGGACATAAAGTTACGCTGATGGACCGCGAGGGTCCTGCGGCTGGCGCATCCTATGGCAACGCGGGTGTCCTCGCATCAGGCTCATTAATTCCCATAACCGCCCCGGGTCTTCTTCGTAAAGCTCCCAAAATGCTTTTCAGCTCAAACCAACCTTTGTTTTTGCGCTGGCGATATTTGCCAAAACTTCTTCCATTTTTAAAAGATTATCTTAAGCATGCAAACGCAAAATCCGCTGAACGCATTTCTGAAGGATTATCGACGTTACTGCATGACGCGCCCGATCAACATTTGGCGTTGGCATCCGGAACACCAGCCGAAAAATATCTAGATACCATGGATTATCTTTTCGGATACGCCGATAAAGCAGCGTTTGACGCGGACAAATTTGGTTGGGACGTTAGAAAGCGCCGCGGTGTTGACTTTGAGCCACTGACTGCCGAAGCTCTTACCGATTATGATCCTGTTCTGAAAAATCGGTTTAATTTTGGTGTTCGCTGCAAAAATCACGGCCGAATTTCAGACCCCGGCGCTTATGTAACAGCACTGGCGCATCACTTCACAGATAACGGCTGAACCTTTTTGAAAGGTGAGTTGAAGGGGTTCCATATCCTGAATGATCATTGCACGCAAATCCAGACAGCCGATGGGCCCGTTACAGCCGACAAGTTTATAATCACGACCGGTGCGTGGAGTAGTGCTTGGGGTAAAGCGCTTGGTATATCTGTGCCTATGGAATCTGAACGTGGGTATCATATCGAATTCGTAAATCCGTCCATCACGCTTCGGTCACCGTTGATGGTCGCTGGCGGAAAATTTGTCCTTAATTCAATGAACGGACGGCTGCGCTGTGCCGGGGTTATTGAATTCGGTGGACTGGAACTGCCCGCATCAAAAGCACCTATTGATCTGCTCAAGAATCAAATGGCTGAATTATTTCCAGATTTAACATATGATCGCATAGATGAATGGATGGGTCACCGCCCTGCGACCACAGATTCTTTACCGATCATAGGAGCAAGTCCAAAGGCCGCAAATATATATCTTGGCTACGGACACCACCATATTGGTCTTACGGGGGGACCGAAAACAGGGCGCTGGCTTGCAAACTTAGCTACCGGCACTTCACTAAATACCGATCTGTCTGCATATGCAGCTGATCGGAAGGCATAACAAACAATAACTTTTACAGGGAGAGATTTAACATGAAAACAGTAAAAATTATGATGGGTGCAGTATTAGCCGCAACGACTTTTGCAGGTGCCGCATCAGCAGAAAAATGGGATATGCCCATGGCGTATTCTGCAACGAATTTTCATTCTGAACATGGTGTTATTTTCGCAAACAAAGTGAAAGAATACTCTAAAGGCGCTCTGGAAATTACAGTTCATCCAGGCGGCTCGCTTTTTAAAGGCGGCGAAATCAAACGCGCCGTTCAAACAGGACAAGCCCCAATTGGTGAGCGGTTCATGTCTGCTCACGCAAACGAAGCGCCTATTCTAGGCTGGGACAACTTGCCGTTTTTGGCAACAACTTACGCAGATAATGAAAAACTCTGGAAAGCGGCCAAAGGTAAAGTGAACGAAGCACTTTCAAAACAAAATCTTGTCGTCCTCTATACATGCCCATGGCCGGGACAGGGTTTCTACTTCAACAAAGAAGTGACATCCAGCGCAGATACGCAAGGCATCAAATTCCGTTCTTACAATTCAGCAACGGCGACTTTTGCTGAAGAACTTGGTATGATTCCAGTGCAAGTTGAAGCTGCTGAACTCAGCCAAGCACTTGCGACAGGTGTCGCAGAAGCCTTTATCTCTTCTGGCTCTACTGGATATGACCGTAAAGTATGGGAACATCTTAGCCATTACTACAAAGTAAACGCTTGGCTTCCCCGCAACTACGTGATGGTCAACAAGGGTGCATGGGACGGCCTAGATGCAGGGACTCAAACTGCTCTTCAAAAAGCCGGTGATGAAACCGGTGCCATGTGTGCCGCGAAATCTGAAGATCTTTCCGCTTTCTATTTCGAAGAACTTGCCAAAGGTGGCATGAAAGTAGAATTCGCTGGTGAAAAATTCCTCGGCGAATTGAAAACAATTGGCTCAAAAATGACTGCCGATTGGTTGAAAGTTGTTGGCGCTGATGGTCAAGCTATCCTTGACGCTTATAACGCTAAGTAAGTTTAGTTAGTATTTAACTTCGGCTTCCTCTGATTGAGGAAGCCGATTTTTCATGAGGGTATTTATAATGAATGATTGGCAATCAGTGATGGGTTTGCCGCTCTGGGCGTTTTTATTTGTCATCCCCACATTATTGGCAGCCCTTAGCCTACGGTTTCGAACAACCGCACTGAAGATTTATCCACCCATCTGGAAAATTCTTGATCGGGTTTATATTGCAGGCGGTGTCCTCGCGGCTACATTTATGTGCCTAATTTTACTTATTATCGTTGCGCAGATGATCTCCCGATGGACAGGAACAACATTCCAAGGGTCCACTGAGTTTGCGGGTTATGCAATGGCGGCCACATCGTTTTTTGCTTTTGCCCATGCCTTAAATCATGGCGCACATATCCGAGTATCGATCCTGCTCAATATCAATGATTTCACAAGATTTTGGGTTGATGCTGGCGCGACCTTAATCGCAGCCATAACAGCAACCTATTTTGCTCGTTTTGCTGTCAAAACGAACTTTTTGTCAGACCTTCTCAATGACCGGACGCAAGGTCAAGATCAAGTTCCAGAATGGCTACTTGCCATATTCAACATGTTCACCTCCTCCCCCGCCGATTGGGGAACCATATGGAGCACTGCAGGTAGCGGTTGGGTTTACACCCCTGTTTGGCTCCCGCAATTACCCATGTCTTTGGGAACAATTCTATTGGCCATTGCACTCTGGGACAATTTAGTCCGCCTTTTAGTGAACGGTAAAACCAGCATTGTAAGTGAGACTTTAGAATGACCGAACTTTACGCAACCGCCATTTTCTTATTCGTTCTCTTCGCTTTGCTGGGCAGTTCCGTCTGGGTTGGGTTAGCTCTCATGGGCGTGGCCTGGGTTGGCATGGAGCTTTTCACGGGCCGTCCTGCGGGCGACGCAATGATCACAACCATCTGGACAGGAGCTTCTAGCTGGACACTGACAGCGCTGCCGCTATTTATCTGGATGGGTGAAATACTCTATCGAACGCGATTATCGCAGGATTTATTCAGGGGCCTTGCCCCTTGGATGCGATGGCTACCGGGCGGGCTTCTTCACACAAACATCGCTGGCTGTACAATTTTCGCCGCTGTTTCAGGATCCTCCGCTGCGACACTCACAACCGTCGGCAAAATGTCCATACCTGAACTACGAAAGCGTGGGTATCCGGAGTATATGATTATCGGGACCCTTGCTGGCGCCGCCACATTAGGGTTGATGATCCCTCCATCTCTAACCTTGATCGTGTACGGCGTTACGATTAACGAGTCGATTACGAAACTGTTCATTGCAGGACTAATACCAGGCTTGGTTTTAGCAAGTCTGTTTATGTCCTACATCGTAGCATGGCACTTCTTCAAAAAAGACGAACGCCCGGAACCTGAGCCAAAAATGAGTTTTGGCGCAATGATGAAAGAGAGCCGCTTTCTCATTCCAGTTTTGGTTCTCGTCTTCACTGTTATTGGGTCCATGTACTTTGGTTGGGCAACAGCCACAGAAGCTGCAGCGGTAGGTGTTCTCGGAGCACTAACTTTGGCAACTCTTCAACGGTCGCTCAATTGGGAGACATTTAGTGCAAGCCTCATGGGGGCAACACGTACATCTGCCATGATTGCGTTGATATTGATGGGAGCTGCGTTCTTATCTTTAGCTATGGGTTTCACCGGATTACCCCGAGCACTCGCATCCTGGATCGACGGGATGGATTTATCTCCCGTCGTTCTCATCGCTGCGTTGACGGTTTTCTATCTGGTCCTTGGCATGTTTTTGGATGGATTGTCGTCTGTCGTTTTGACTATGGCAATTGTCGAGCCGATGATCCGACAAGCTGGCATTGATGTTATTTGGTTCGGCATTTTCATTGTTGTCGTTGTGGAAACCGCTCAGGTTACACCGCCCATTGGCTTCAATTTATTTGTGTTGCAAGGAATGACAAAACACGAAATTTCATACATCGCAAAAACTGCGATCCCAATGGTGTGCCTAATGCTGTTAATGGTCGTTCTTTTGGTAGTTTGGCCAGAAATTGCAACATGGCTACCTGATAATATGCGGCAAATTGGAAGGTAATATGGCGGCCCAGACCTCACCTTTTCTAGGGATACTGATGCTGGATACAGCATTCCCTAGAATATTGGGAGATGCAGGGAATGTTGAAAGCTATGACTGTCCTGCTCGCCTTAAAATTATCAAAGGCGCAGGCAGTATGGAGATAGTGAAAGACGGAAAACCCTCTGAAGATATGCTTTTGGTGTTTTGTAAGGCTGCTCAAGCACTAGAGGCTGAAGGCGCAACTGCTATCGTCTCTACATGTGGGTTTCTAATATCGGTCCAAGAACAGATCGCAAAATCAGTTTCTATTCCGGTTATGGTTTCCAGCTTATCCTTATACCCCGTCATACGATCAGTAACTGCCAATAGGAAAATAGGAATGCTGACGGCCTCTAAAACTGCTCTTGGGTCTGGAGCGTTAGAAGCTGCTGGAATAGACCCCTCCGATGTCATCATTGCAGGCCTTGAGGAATGCGCCGCATTTTCAAATGCTATTTTGACCGAAAAGCAAAACCAACTTGCCCAGATGGATACGGCGGCGATCGAAAAATATGCCGTCCGCAAATCCAGAGAATTAATCGATAATGCCCCAGAGATATCCGCCATACTTTTAGAATGTGGAAATTTACCCCCCTATACGGCGGCTATTACAAAAGCCACCGGGCTCCCTGTATTCTCCATCTTGGATGGAGCTAAACTGATTTGGAAAAAAAATGGATAACTACATCCCAATTGTTGACATTTCAGCTTTCAAAAACGGATCTGCTGATCAAAAGAAACGTATCGCAGATGAAATTATTAAGACGGCTGAAAATTCCGGATTTTTCTATATATCTGGTCACGGGATACCACAAAAACTCACAGATCAGGCCTTTGCTTCATCCAAGCGGTTTTTTGCCTTAGATCAAGCGCAAAAAACTGAAGTCAGTGTCAATACAGAACAACGGGGATGGATGGCACAGGGCCTCGCAACACTTGAAGGATCAAAATCCTATGACGCCAAAGAAATATTCTTTTGGGGTTGGGAAATTGACGCGGACGATCCGGAGCTGGCGTTGCCGCTTGTTGCTCAAAATCTATGGCCTACCAAACATGCACCGTGGCTGCAAACCGACCTTTCTCCGTATTATCAGGCAGCATGTGACGTTGGCGGTACGGTCATGAGTGCCCTAGCCATCGCATTTGGTCTTAATGAAGATTTCTTCAACGAGGCATACGATAAACCGTTGGCGCGTGGCCAGTTGGTTTATTACCCCCCTTTCACAGACATAGATGAAGCGTCCGAGCGTTTTAGCGCTGCACCGCATACTGATTTTGGTGTTTTGACACTGTTGCTGCAGGATAATAATGGTGGGCTTCAAGTTCGGACAAAGGATGGTAATTGGGCTGATGCTCCTCCCGTTGAGGGGACCCTTATTTGTAACATCGG
>CAJXWA010000175.1 GCA_913062525.1 uncultured Alphaproteobacteria bacterium
AATGGGCGTGCCCCTTGCTAACCCGGTCAGGTCCGGAAGGAAGCAGCCGTAACGAGTTTCGGCGCGGGTCGTTGCCAGTCTTCTTAATATCCCTCCCAAATAAAAATAGCTTTGCTCTTTCCCCCATAATTCTTTGAACATGTGACTATTTCTCTGATATGATTGTGCCATGTCTGAAGAAAATCAAAATTCCGCTTATCGCGTTCTCGCCCGTAAATACCGGCCTTCAAACTTCGATGACCTTATCGGTCATGAAGCTATGGTCCGAACTTTATCTAACGCCTTAGATTCGGGCCGTTTAGCGCACGCTTTTATTTTAACCGGCGCGCGCGGAATTGGTAAAACAACGACAGCGCGGATCTTAGCGCGGGGTTTGAATTGTATTGGACCTGACGGCAGTGGCGGACCAACAGTTCACCCTTGCGGAACCTGCGCAAATTGCACGGCAATTGCAGAAGATCGCCATCAAGACGTTCTGGAAATGGATGCCGCGAGCCGCACCGGCGTTGATGATATTCGCGAACTCATTGACGGCGTTCGGTATCTGCCCATTAACGCACGCTTTAAGATTTACATCATCGACGAAGTGCATATGTTGTCGAAAAACGCATTTAACGCTCTTTTAAAAACGCTGGAAGAGCCGCCAGAGCATGTGAAATTCATTTTCGCGACAACTGAAATTCGGAAAATTCCGGTGACCGTTCTCTCTCGTTGTCAGCGATTTGACTTAAAACGCGTTGATGCTGAAACGCTGGCAAATTATTTTGGAGAAATTGCCAAAAAAGAAGAGGCAACCATCGAAGAGGATGCCCTTCGATTGATCGCGCGTGCCGCTGAAGGCTCTGTCCGCGATGGATTGTCACTCCTAGATCAAGCTATTGCGCATGGAGATGGCACTGTAAGTGCGGATCAGGCGCGTGATATGCTAGGGCTCGCTGACCGGTCTCGAATGCTGGACTTGCTAGAGACCTTGTTTAAAGGCGAAATTGCCGAAGCACTGGGGATCTTGCGAGGGCAATATGATCGCGGTGCAGATCCAGTTGTTATTATTCAAGATTTACTAGAACTCACTCATTGGCTAACCACAATTAAGGTTACACCTGAGGCTGCTAATAACGTTGCGGTTAGCGGCGGTGATGTTGTGCGCGGACAGGAAATGGCGGCAAAACTTGCCATGCCTGCTGTAGCAAGATGTTGGCAAATGCTGCTCAAAGGTTTGGATGAAGTGCGGACGGCTCCTATGGCCATTGCGGCGGCTGAAATGGTTCTTGTTCGCCTCGCATACGCAAGTGATTTGCCAACTCCGGGTGATCTTGCCCGGCAATTGGCCGACAATGCCCAAAATAATTCCGGATCGGCACCAAATGCCCCCGGACCGTCAAATGGCGGCGGCGCGCGCATGAGCGGCGGCGGTGGATCTGCGGCACTCGCGATTTCAAATGGGCACCCAGCAACTGCACCTGATATGTCTTCTGCACCGCGCAGCCATTTGTCTTTGGTTGAAACTCCCCTTGCGACGGAAATGACGCAAAACTATCAACCCGAACCGATTCTCGACCAACAACCTGTTCAAATTAATTCCCCAAAGACCATGGAAGATATTGTAGATCTTCTGTCAGACCGCGGCGATGTGATGTTAAAAGGGCAAGTGATAAATTTCATGCGCCCTGTAAAATTTGAAACAGGTCTGCTGGAATTTAACCCAGCGCCGGGCGCGCCGATGGATCTGGCTGCCCGCCTTGCAAAACGCTTGCGCGAGCTGACGGAGCTTCAGTGGACAGTTGCAGTGACTGCCGATAATGAAGGCGCGCCGACGGTTGCCGAGAAAAGAAAACTTGATAAAGCGGCGATGATTGAAGCCGTTGAACGGCATCCATTGGTGCAACGGATTAAAGACACTTTCAAAGACGTCACCGTTCGAGAAGTGCGAGATCTTGCCCCAACGATTGAATTTACGCCGGATGAGAATATATCCAGTGATGAAGACTTAGATTAACGGAGATAAATGCATGAAGAATCTTGGAAACCTGATGAAGCAGGCCAAGGAAATGCAAGGTAAGATGGCTGAAATGCAGGCATCACTTGAGAGCCACGAGCTAACAGGTGTATCTGGCGCTGGAATGGTAGAAGTGACCTTGAACGGTAAGGGTGATATGCGGGGACTGAAGATTGACCCAAGTATTATTGATCCAGAAGATCCAGAAATTATGGAAGACCTGATCAAAGCAGCGCACGGGGATGCTCGTGCAAAAGTGGAAGCTTACAGTCAGGAAAAAATGCAAGAAATGACAGGCGGATTACAGCTTCCCCCTGGCATGCAGATGCCCTTTTAAGGCGGTCTAAATTTATCCATGAGCACTTCTGAAATAGATCAGCTGATTCAGCTATTAGCCAAACTTCCTGGGCTTGGTGCGCGGTCCGCGCGCCGGGCAACTCTGTATTTAATCCAGCACCGCGAAAGTTTATTGATACCTCTTGGCGGGGCAATGGCAGCGGCGGCTGAAAACGTGAAAACTTGCGATGTTTGTGCAAATTTGGATACGGTAAACCCGTGCACCATATGCGTAACTCAAGCCCGTGAGAGAAAAATCATCTGCGTCGTTGAGGATGTCTCCGACTTGTGGGCACTTGAACGTGCTGGCGCTTTCTCTGGCACTTATCATGTTTTGGGCGGCACATTGTCGGCTTTGGATGGTGTGGGCCCAGAAGATTTGCGCATAGATACCTTATTGTCGCGCGCCAGCGAAGAGGTTGTCGTCGAAGTCATTCTTGCACTGAATGCGACGGTGGATGGTCAAACGACAGCTCATTACCTGGCGGATCGACTGGCAGATAGTAATGTTATCATTAGTCATTTGGCTCACGGTGTTCCCGTCGGCGGGGAGCTTGATTATCTGGATGATGGGACGCTTGCAACTGCGCTCAAGTCCCGCCGAACCCAAATTTAGACAGATGTGACAGGTAGCCTCTCTGCTGGGTTTACCAAAAGGTCTTCACTGTCTTGTTCACCAAGTTGAAGATCTTCGATTTTTTCTCCGCGGCTAACAATCTTGCGGCTTGATGTCTCAATATCATTGATATCTTTACTGGCTTGAGCAAAATGTTTCGACAAGTTGTCGACCCGTTTGTCCATGCGCTCTACATCCCTTAGCAAGACAGTGACTTCTTTTTGAATAACACCAGCCTGTTCTCGCATCTGACTGTCCTTAAGAACGGCCCGAATGGTATTTAACGTTGCCATTAATGTAGTGGGAGAGACAATCCAAACTCGTGCATCATATGATTTCTGCAAGACTTGTGGGAAGTTACTGTGAAGTTCTGCATATACCGCCTCTGATGGCAGGAACAGCAAAGCTGATTCGGCGGTTTCACCGTCAATAATGTATTTTTGGCTGATGTCTGAAATATGTTTGGTCATTGCCGTGATAAAAGCCCGTCTCGCCATTTGGGTATCCGCATCCGTTTCCGCATTTCGGAGCAGGTGAAAACTCTCCAGCGGAAATTTTGCATCCACAACAATTGATCCCGGTGGATTAGGCAGCTTAATCAGGCAGTCAGCTCTTTTACCATTACTGAGCGTCACTTGAAAGTCGTAGGAGGATGGTGGCAAGGCAGATTTTACAAGATCATTTAGTTGTAACTCACCAAATGCACCGCGGGCTTGTTTGTTTGCCAAAATGTCCTGAAGTCCTACCACCTGGGATGACAGATCCGTTAGGTTGTCTTGTGCTTTATCAATGACGGCAAGGCGAGCTTGCAATTCACTTAAGGATTTACTGGTCTTTTCAGTTGTCTGAATAAGACTTTCTCCTAATTTCTGGGAAACTTTATCAAGTCGGTCCGTGACCGTTTTGTTGGTTTTCTCTGTGGACTGAACAAGGCTATCTCCTAGCCTTTTGGAGACACTGTCCAGCCGTTCAGCGAGCGTTTTATTTATGGCGCTTTGACTGGCGGCCCCATCTGTGGATATTTGCGTAAGCTGCCCTTCGAGTTTGGATTGTTGGCTGAGAAGCCCTTCGGTGAGGCGGGTTAAGTTCTCGCTATTTGTCATCGCCGATTGGATCATCTTTTCCGATTTTCCCATTTTAACAGCAACCAAAGCGACCGCGATGATCAGTACAATTACAACTGCGATCAGTGCAAATTCCATAAAGAGCCCCCAGCTCAAACTTGATATTCCCCCAAGAACCTTGACGTTTGCTCAGTAGAGTAATACCTAATGTGTAAATTTCTATCACTTGTAGTGTAACTTGAAGAATGTTGGAAGACCATGGCCCTTTTGCCCGTAATTGTAGCTCCTGATCCTCGTTTGAAAATGATCTCAAAACCGGTTGCTGAAGTAACTGATGAGATCCGTGAATTGGTAGCTGATATGTTCGAGACCATGTATGACGCGCCGGGCATTGGCCTTGCTGCCATCCAAGTGGGTGTTCAGAAACGTTTGCTTGTCCTTGACGTTGTCGGAAAAGGACAGGAAGGGGAAGATCCAGAGCCAATGGCTATTATTAACCCTGAAATTACGTGGGTTTCTGATGACGACAATGTTTATGAAGAAGGATGTTTATCTATTCCATCTCATTATGCGGATGTGGTGCGCCCAGCTGAGATTAAACTGAGCTATCTGGATTTAGATGGTGAGACGCAGGAACTCAGTGCTGACGGGTTGCTTGCCACATGTATCCAACATGAGATGGATCATCTGGACGGCCTCCTCTTTGTGGATCATATTTCTGCGCTCAAGCGTAATATGATTTTGCGGAAATTAATTAAGCAGAAAAAAATGGCGAGCTAGAAATTCCAATGACAACGAGTAACCTTCGAATTGCGTTTATGGGCACGCCTGACTTTTCCTGTACAGTTTTGAAGGCCCTGCTTCAATCGGATCACGACGTTGTCTGTGTCTATTCGCAGCCACCAAGGAAAGCGGGCCGGGGGAAATCACTTCGGCCAACGGCAGTTCACCAATTGGCCGAAGAAAACGGCATTGAAGTTCGAACACCAATTTCGTTGAAGTCAGAAGAGATCCAAGAACAATTTTCTGCACTAAATGTCGATGTGGCAATTGTTGTGGCATACGGACTGCTGCTTCCAAAGGCTGTTCTGGATGCTCCGAAATTTGGCTGTCTAAATCTTCATGCCTCTTTGCTTCCGCGCTGGCGCGGCGCGGCGCCTATCCAGCGGGCGATCATGGCGGGAGATGCAGAAACCGGTGTGGGCATTATGCAAATGGCGGAAGGATTGGATACGGGAGACGTCCTTGCAGACGCGCGCCTGCCAATTGGACCAGAGGCAACGGCAGGCACCCTGCACGATGAGCTCGCTGAGGTTGGCGCCAAGCTAATGGTTGAGACAATCAGCCTGCTGAAGAGCGGGAATATTCATCCAAAAGTCCAGCCAGATGACGGCATCACCTACGCCAAAAAAATTGATAAAGCAGAAGCAATAATTGACTGGAGCCGTTCTGCAGAGGAACTGAGCTGTCATATTCGCGGCCTTAGCCCGTTTCCGGGTGCCTATTTTGAAAAAGACGGCACTCGAGTTAAGATCCTAAATGCCACTGTTGCTAGCGATCAAGGTGAGGCTGGTGTTGTTCTTGATGACGAACTTTGCATCGCCTGCGGAAGTGGATCGCTTCGACTGATCACATTGCAGCGTGCGGGAAAATCGCCAATGGATACGAAGACTTTTCTAAATGGGTTTCCCCTTCCAAAGGGCGAAAGGCTCGTATAATGCCCCGCTACAAGGTCACAATCGAATATGACGGAACTGACTTAGTCGGTTGGCAACGCCAAAAAACCGGCCCGTCAGTGCAGCAGCATATCGAAGAGGGCATTCTTGCATTTTGCGGGGAAGATATCCGAATTCAAGGTGCAGGTCGAACTGACGCGGGCGTTCATGCCCTTGGCCAAGTGGCAACTTTTGATCTGGAAAAAGATCAAGACCCTGAAACTGTGATGAACGCAGTGAACCATCATATGAGACCAGCCCGCATCATCATATTGGATTGTGTGCTGGTGGACGAAAAATTTAATGCCCGGTTTAGTGCGCTCGGTCGGCATTATGTCTACCGTATTTGCAATCGACATTCGCGGTTGGCATTAGATAAAGGGTTTGCTTGGCATATTCGGAATGAGCTCGATACGGACGCCATGCAGGATGCCGCGAGGGTGCTTATTGGAAATCATGATTTTACCAGTTTTCGAGCGGTTGCTTGCCAAGCAAAAAGCCCGGTTAAGACATTGGAACAGCTGGATATTGTGAGGGATGGGGTTAATATTAATATCTACGTCTCTGCCCCATCTTTTTTGCATAACCAAGTGCGGGCTATGGTCGGAACGCTATCTTTGGTCGGAAAAGGCCAATGGAGCAGGCAGGATGTCGCGGATGCATTGGCGGCGAAAGATCGACAAAAATCAGGCCCAAATGCTCCGGCTCACGGGCTGTATTTATCTAAAGTCGATTATCCTGATTGAAACTCATAGAGGGAACCCAGTTCCATAATCTGCGTAAGTTCATCTAGCGCTGTGCGGCATTCGGTTAGCAGATTTGGGTCTGCTAAATCTTCAGGAGAAAGCTCTTCGCGATAGTGTTTTTCCACCCAATAACACAAATCATGAAATAGGCTATCGTCTAAAAAAACGCGCGGGTTTATGCTGGATTTTGCGGCTGCGTTCAAGAGCACGCGCAATCGAAGACATGCAGGGCCACCGCCGTTTCTCATACTCTCTCGCACATCAATGTAGGAGACATCCTTAATGGGTGTGTTCTGCTCAAGTAGATTTTCAAGATACGCATGAACCCTGCTGTTTTCTTTGCATTCCATGGGAGCTATAAGCCGCATGTGTTGCGGGTTGTCTGGGTCAGAGAGAAGCTGAGTGTTGAATAGATAAGTGGATACAGCGTCTTTCACAGTAACAGCGTCGCGCGGAACCTCGATGAATCGAATTTCAGGAAGACGTGTTCTGACGTCCTTTTGAAATTTAGCTGAATCTTGAAAGGCGTCCTGATGAAAGAAAAAACAATTTTCATTCCCAACTGAAATCACATCGTTATGGAAAACACCGGCGTCAATTATGTTGGGATTTTGCTGGAGAAAAATAGCATTTTGATGGGAGAGACCGTGCAGTCGTACGATGGCTTGTGAGGCCTCCAGTGTTTGGCGGGCCGGATATTTTGCGGGTCGCGGCTTCTGTTTATCAAATGCGGCCATACCATACACAAAAACCTCTAAGCCTGGACTTGATGAGTTTGCGCGAAGGCGCGTGTGGTTTGCCGCACCTTCATCTCCAAATTGCAAGCCGGTTGGGAGCGGGCTGTGATGTGAGAAGTGGTCGGGGCAGGCGAAAATCCGTTTTAAAATCTTACCTGTCATTT
>CAJXWA010000176.1 GCA_913062525.1 uncultured Alphaproteobacteria bacterium
CTTGATAAAGCAATGATTGAAGAACGCCTTCCAGGTATTTCTGAAAGCGCGCGTATCTTTGCTGGTGTTGATGTGAATAAAGAACCAATTCCGGTTATTCCGACGGTTCATTATAATATGGGCGGCATTCCAACAAACTATCACGGTGAAGTGGTTGACCTTAAAGGGGATAACCCTGATGCGGTTGTACCGGGTTTGATGGCCGTTGGCGAGGCAGCTTGTGTGTCTGTTCACGGTGCAAACCGTTTGGGCTCTAACTCACTGATCGATCTTGTTGTCTTTGGCCGGGCCGCAGCGCTTCGGGCAAAAGAGACAGTCAAAAAAGATCAAGCGCATTCTCCGTTACCTGAGAACGCATGTGACGAGGCTGTTGCACGTCTTGATGCCTTCCGTAATGCTGATGGTGATATGACGACAGCGCAAATTCGCGACAATATGCAACGGGTTATGCAAGACGACTGCGCGGTCTTCCGCACAGGCGACACTTTGCAAGACGGCGTTAAGAAGATTGCTGAAGTTGAAAAGCAAATGGCACAAATCAAAACAACAGACCGGTCTTTGGTTTGGAATTCAGATTTGATTGAAACGCTGGAGCTGGACAACTTGATCCGTCAAGCTGTTGTTTCAATGACAGCGGCTGAGAACCGGAAAGAAAGTCGCGGTGCTCATGCCCGTGAAGATTTCCCGGATCGGAATGACGACGAGTGGATGAAGCATACGCTCACATATCACAGTGAAGCAGAAGGTGTGCGGATTGATTACCGTCCGGTTCACACTTACACGCTGACTGAAGAGATTGATTATATCAAACCCAAAGCCCGGGTTTACTAAGAGTTAGGGACGTTAGATATGGTAGAACTGGCATTACCTAAAAATTCACGCGTAGGCACCGGGAAGACCCATCCGAAACCGGAAGGGTCAACCAATACCAAAACGTTTAATGTATATCGCTGGTCTCCAGATGATGGAGAGAATCCTGCGATTGATACATATGAAGTGGATTTGGATACATGCGGTCCAATGATTTTGGATGGCTTGATCAAAATTAAAAACGAGATTGATTCAACACTGACTTTCCGGCGTTCTTGCCGGGAAGGCATTTGTGGCTCTTGTGCAATGAATATCAATGGAACTAACACGCTCGCCTGTACTATCGGTATGGATGAGTTTGATGGTGATATTAATATATATCCATTGCCGCATCAGCCTGTTGTGAAAGATCTGGTTCCGGATTTGACAAACTTCTATGCGCAATACGCGTCCATTAAACCGTGGATGCAAACAGAAACACCTGCGCCGCCTGATCGTGAACGTCTTCAGTCAAAAGAAGACCGTGCGAAACTCGACGGCCTTTACGAGTGTATCTTGTGTGCCTGTTGTTCAACATCTTGCCCAAGTTACTGGTGGAATTCCGATCGGTTCTTGGGGCCTGCTGTTTTGCTTCAAGCTTATCGCTGGCTTGCAGATAGCCGTGATGAGAACACTGGTGAACGTTTGGACGAATTGGAAGATCCGTTCCGCCTTTATCGCTGTCATACGATTATGAACTGCGCGAACACTTGCCCTAAGGGTTTGAACCCTGCCAAGGCAATTGCAGAAATCAAAAAGATGATGATAGAACGCCGTTAGACTTTCTGTCCATTAGACAAAAAAAGGCTGCCATTAGGCGGCCTTTTTTTATGCCGTCTTTGATCTGGCGCTGGAGCGGTCATTGCTTTAGCTAGTTTTTGGAAGTGGTACCGATATTTGACTTAAATTGGATCTAGGAAGTTACCAAAAATACAGCGATTAAAGGATCCAGTTTAGATGCAAGGAATGTGAAATGTATATCCCGCCTTATTTTTCGGCTCCGGCAAAAGAGACGCTTCTTGATATTTTACCAGCGGCGAACTTTGCGCAAATCATTACCGCAGATGCAGATGGTGTGCCTATGGCCAGTCATTTGCCCACGGCGTATGATCCTGATAAAGGGGAGTTCGGGACTATTTACGCCCATGTGGCGCGGGCTAACCCTCATTGGAAATTATTTAAAGACCGGCAAACGCTGATCATTTTTAGCGGGCCCCACGATTATATTTCGCCGCGATTTTACGCGACAACTATCAATGTACCAACTTGGAACTATGTGGCGGTTCATGCATATGGCGAACCGGTCTTGATTGAAGATCCAGTGGCAGCGGCCCAAGTGCTCAAACGTCTCACCAGCGACAATGAAAAAGACCGCAATAATCCGTGGGATGTTAGCGAAGTTGAAGAAAAGCGATTTTCAGCAATGCTCAAAGCGATTGTTGTGTTTGAAATCCCGGTGACGCGCATGGAAGCAAAGGCGAAGCTTGGCCAAAATAAAAAAACTGAAGACAAGCAAGCTGTGTTTGATGCGCTTCAAAAAACAGAACTGGGTGACTGGCAAAAATCGGTTTTGGATGAATAGAGGGCTTTTCTCAAAATAAACCTAACCGACAACACCCTTCAGATATTCCTCTGAGCGCATTTCCATGAGTCTGGACACCGTGCGGGCAAACTCGAAGTGGCCATGGCCTTCTTCATAGAGTTTGTCGGCCTCTACCTCAGCGGAGAGGATCAAGTTGGTTCCGTCTTCATATAAAATATCAACGAGGGTCACAAAACGTTTGGCTTCGTTTCGATTGTGGGATCCAAGTTTTGGAACATCATCGAGCAGCAGCGAATGAAAGTTTTCTGTGAGCATGAGATAGTCAGATGCCCCCAACGGCCGGGCGCAGAGTTCTTCGAACGTGAAGCGGGCGACACCTCGTGCGGTCTGGGTGACTTCCAAAACGCGGCCTTTGTTGGTGAGCTTCAAAGGCGCCACTTCACTGCCTTCAGTGAGAAGGGCGAACGTTGTTTGCATTTTTTCAGTAGTGTCCGCGCCCAATGGGCAGAAGTAGACGTCACTTTTTGACAATCTGTCCAATCGGTAATCTGTACCGCCAGATAAGTGCAGGATATCGAGCTGCTCTTTAATCAGGCCGATGAACGGCAAGAACAATTCCCTGTTCAAGCCGTCTTTGTATAAATCTTCAGGGATCCGGTTGGATGTGGCAATAACAACACTGCCATAATCGAATAAAAGCTCAAAAAGACGACCCAACAACATGGCATCGGCGACATCTGTGACTTGAAATTCATCGAAGCACAGGAGCCAAGCGTCATCGGCGATTTTCTGCGCCAGTGGGACAAGAGGGTCGTCGCCCGTTTTGTCATCGCTTTGTCGCCATTGATGAATAAAGGCATGAACTTCAAGCATGAAACTATGAAAATGAACGCGGCGCTTATGCTCAATCGGAGCGGTATCAAAGAAGAGGTCCATTAACATGGACTTACCCCGGCCCACATCGCCATACATATAAATGCCTTGCGGAGGTTCTACCCGTGGCTTCCGGGCGCCAAGGCGAAATATATCGGTCCAATGGGCGCTCGTCTTGGGATCATATGTGGTCAGGCGACGGTGCAGAGTTTGTAGCTTCTCGACCGCTAGTTCCTGAATTGGATCATGCTGAATGGCGCCAGATTGCCTAAGAGCACGATATTTTTCTATGGGGCCAGATGAGTTCATAAGGGCCTTAAAGCAAGGTTATAGGGCCGTGTAAAGGAGAATGTAAAAATCGACACAAGATTTAGAACAAGCCATTTCCAGTTAGGCGTTTGCGAAGATCAGTTTTGTTCAATGACGGAATTTCAACTTTTTGAGAGGCAAAGGCTTGAGTTGCTTGGGTCAGATGAAGTGTTCGGACGTCCGCCACCATATCGCGCTCAACCGGCGTCACTTTATTGTGCTGATTAAGAACTGCTAGCAGTTTTGAACTGTTTTGAAAGGCGATTTTATTCACCGCTGGGAATTGTTTTTCGCCCATGGGGATATCAGCAAGTTGAAGATCAATCCCTGCTGGGCTGTCTAGAAGGGCGATTAATCCTTTGAAGTCGTCATTAGTCGCAACAGAGCCTTTTGGCTCACATATGGCGCGGTCGCTTCTAAATATAGCATCCAATATTCGGCAATCTTGGCCGGTAACAACGTCAAGTGCGTGTTCCCCAAACCCTTTCCCAGTTAGGATTGAGGAGGTGATGGAGCCTGCGGTTAAGAGCTCACTTATGGTGAGACCAGCGATAATGATTTCCGCGCATCCGGTTAAAGTCACGCAGACAACGCCGCATATGGCGACTTTTTTTAAAGTTCGAAGTGGTTTATTCTTCATAAGCCCGTTACCGTATGGTTCAGTATGGTTCACGATTTATTAATTCTACTTCCGATATAACAAAGAAATATTACTAACTACTTACCTAAGAGAGACGAATTTTATTAAAATCGGTGGCGAACTAAAGATCTCATAGAAGATGACTGCTTAAGAATTAGGCATGATTAGTCTGTATTATTGGTGCTTTGCAAAAATAACGTTTTTTTCTGCAGGTGACCTTGCTCTTGGTTAAGAAACGAGGTAGTACCCACCGTAGAATATTAAATAGAGGATAGCCTCTTAACCGGAGGTGTCCTCTTACATCATATCCGGAGATTAGAATGGCTCGCAAAAAAATAGCGTTGATCGGCGGCGGTAACATCGGGGGAACTCTTGCTCATTTGGCAGGGATCAAAGAACTTGGTGACATAGTTATCGTTGATCTGAATGAAGGTCTGGCGCAGGGTAAAGCCCTCGATATCGCTTCATCCTCACCTGTCGACCGTTTCAATTCAAACATTTCAGGTACAAGTGACTACGCCGACATTGAAGGCGCTGACGTTTGTATTGTAACTGCTGGTATCGCGCGTAAGCCTGGTATGAGCCGTGATGATCTGCTTGGAACAAACATCAAAGTTATGCAAGCCGTTGGTGAAGGCATTAAGAAATATGCACCAAATGCTTTCGTTATTTGTATCACAAACCCGCTAGACGCAATGGTTTGGGTGCTTCGCGAAAAATGTGGTTTGCCGCACAATCAAGTTGTTGGCATGGCCGGTGTTTTGGACAGCGCGCGTTTCCGCCTGTTCCTTGCTGAAGAATTTGAAGTCTCTGTTGAAGATGTAAACGCATTTGTTCTGGGTGGTCACGGCGACACAATGGTTCCGTTGATCCGCTACTCTGCTGTTGCAGGTATCCCGGTTCCAGATCTGATCAACATGGGTTGGACAACTCAAGAAAAAATTGACGGTATTGTTGACCGGACACGTAAAGGCGGCGCAGAGGTTGTTGCGCTTCTTAAAACGGGTTCAGCATTTTATGCACCAGCATCAAGCGCCATCACAATGGCAGAATCATACCTCAAAGATAAAAAACGTGTGCTACCAGTTGCAGCGTATGTGGATGGCCAATACGGCCTTGACGGCATGTATGTCGGTGTTCCTGCGGTTATCGGCGCAGGAGGTATCGAAAAAGTCGTTGAGATAAATCTCAACGAAGAAGAACAAGGAATGTTTGATCATTCCATCGATGCAGTCAAAGGACTTATCGAAGCCTGTATCGGCATCGACCCAAGTCTTGGCTAAGAAACAAAAATGAGGGTGCAACTTAACGGTTGTGCCCCTTTTTTTGGGTGATATAGTTTTAATTTAAGTCTCATAAATCCGACCAGCTTTGCAGCTGATCCCAACTTGCGAATAGCGGAATATTATGAATATCCATGAATATCAGGCCAAAGGCCTACTTAAGAAATACGGCGTGACTGTCCCAAGTGGCGGAGTGGCGTATACAGCAGAAGAAGCAAAAACTGTTGCACAAGAACTTGGCGGCCCAGTTTGGGTTGTTAAAGCACAGATCCACGCAGGTGGACGCGGCCTTGGCGGCGGTGTGAAAGTTGTCAAGTCGATCGAAGAAGTGGTGCAAGCCGCGAAAGACTTGATTGGCATGCAGCTGGTAACGCATCAAACAGGCCCAGAAGGTAAAGAAGTTAAGCGTGTTTACGTCGAAGACGGCTGTGACATCGCGCAAGAGCTTTATCTTGGCGCCATCATTGATCGTGCGCAAGATTGCGTAACTTTCATGGCGTCCACAGAAGGCGGAATGGAAATTGAAGTTGTAGCTGAAGCTACTCCTGAAAAAATTCACATGGTGCCTATTGATCCTGCAACTGGTATCAGCCCGTTCCACGCTCGCAAAATTGCTTTTGGTCTCGGCCTTGAAGGCAAACAAGTTGGTTCAGCGGTAAAATTTATCATGGCGCTTTACAATGCGATCATTGATACAGACGCGAACTTGGTGGAAATTAACCCACTCGTCGTCACAGGCTCTGGCGACATCATCGCGCTGGATGCGAAAATGAACTTTGATGACAACGCTTTGTTCCGTCAAAAAGAGATCGCAGAACTGCGTGACCCGGATGAAGAAGATGCGTCTGAGCTGGAAGCGGCTCAATATGACCTCAACTACATCAAACTCGATGGTAACATCGGTTGCATGGTGAACGGTGCTGGTCTTGCGATGTCCACAATGGACATTATCAAATTATGTGGTGGTTCTCCTGCAAACTTCCTTGACGTTGGCGGCGGAGCCACGAAAGAGAAAGTTACAGAAGCTTTCAAGATCATTTTGAAAGATACCAATGTTGAAGGCATTTTGGTCAACATCTTCGGCGGAATTATGCGCTGTGATGTGATCGCGGACGGTGTTGTTGCTGCGGCCCGCGAAGTGTCTTTGAGTGTCCCACTGGTTGTTCGCCTTGAAGGCACAAACGTGGAGCTTGGTAAAAAGATCTTGGCCGAATCCGGTCTTCCTATTGTTTCTGCCGACGATCTTGGTGATGCTGCAGAAAAAATTGTTAAAGCAGTTAAGGAGGCAGCGTAATGGCCGTACTCGTCAATAAAAACACAAAGGTCATTTGTCAGGGCTTCACTGGCTCGCAAGGGACTTTCCATTCAGAGCAAGCGATTGCTTATGGAACTAAAATGGTTGGTGGTGTGACACCGGGTAAGGGCGGCGAAAACCACCTTGATCTCCCGATTTTCAACACTGTTGATGAAGCTGTTCATACAACTGGTGCAAATGCCAGTGTGATCTACGTGCCGCCTCCGTTCGCTGCAGACGCCATTCTTGAGGCAGTTGATGCCAAAATTGAACTGGTTATTTGTATCACAGAAGGTATCCCTGTTTTGGATATGGTCCGTGTGAAACGCGCCCTTAGAAATAGCGGAACGCGTCTTATTGGTCCTAACTGCCCGGGTGTTATCACTCCGGATGAATGTAAAATTGGCATTATGCCAGGTCACATTCACCGCCGCGGTAATGTTGGTATCGTCTCACGTTCAGGCACATTGACTTATGAAGCAGTTGCTCAAACAACAGCGGCGGGTCTTGGCCAGTCAACTTGTATCGGTATCGGTGGTGATCCAGTGAACGGCACTAACTTTA
>CAJXWA010000177.1 GCA_913062525.1 uncultured Alphaproteobacteria bacterium
TTTGTTTATGGCAGGGGCGGGTGGATCCTTGCGTGCAGGCGTTACAGAAAACCCTGTAAGATTGACCCGTTCAGTGAAAGAAAAGCTAACAAAAGTGACATCAGGGGGCGCACCAACTTACATTTGGCCGGGCGGCGGGATCACAATGATCGTTGATGTTATGGATATGCCGGAAAACTCATTTGGCTATGTTCCGACACCGGCGCTAGTTGCCCCCATTGAGTTTGCTTTGACACTTGCCGACTTCGAAGCCTTAGGCGGACATATGAAAAGCATCATTCCGCTAGAGACCGTGCTTGCAAACCGAGACGTCACGTGGCTTGAGGAAAAGGGCTAACGAATGGTTGGAACAGCTTCAGTAAAAATAATGGAAGATGGGGAAAGGTTGCATTTACAGCATGGTCCCATGGATATTATTGCGGAAGCTTTTGGCACAGACGAGGAAGTTGGAAAAGCTTACTTCCAAGGATCCGCTTTTTTTCAATCCATATTACAAGACCTTGTTGAAGATTTAGATGTTTTGCGCGCACCTGTTACAAGAAGTTCTCCAAGGCGAATGGGTGCAATCGCTGCAGATATGTATGATGCGGCCTCGCGGTTTTCTGAAAATCGGTATGTTACGCCCATGGCGGCCGTTGCGGGCTCAGTTGCGGATGCTGTTCTGCAAGCTATGAGTGACGGACGGCAACTCTGTAAACTATATGTAAACAATGGCGGCGACATAGCTCTTCATTTAGACGGGAAAGCGCGGTTCAAGGGCGGGATAGTAAATAATCCAGATTTACCGTCAGTGAACGCAAATTTCGAGCTTTCTGTGATTGATGGTGTTGGTGGCATCGCCACATCCGGATGGCGCGGACGTTCCCTGTCCTCTGGCATCGCGGATGCCGTAACGGTTCTAGCATCAACCGCAGCCCTTGCAGATGTGGCCGCGACGATTATTGCAGGTGACGTGATGACATCTGATCCCTCGATCATTCAACGGCCTGCCATAACTGTCCGTGATGACACTGATCTTGGTGATATGTTGGTGACGACGGAGGTCGGAAAATTGAGGAAAGAAACTTGTATTTCAGCGCTTGAGCGCGGCCTAAAGACAGCAGAAAAATTGAAACAGGCTGGGCTGATACACGGGGCGTATCTCGCGCTGCAAAATGAGGTTATCAGTTCGACCGGAATGAATAAATTTTTACAAAAGGAAGTGGCATGAGCGAACTTGTCAAAGTACGGAAAATCTCAACGCAAGTTGAAGAAGTCTTTCATGAAGGCGGACCTGCGAGAACGGACCCAATTTTGCGCGGCTCCATCGTTGCCGTGATCGATAATCCATATGCGGGCGCTTATGTGGAAGACATCACTCCTTTGATGGAGGGATTAAAGCCGTTGGGTTTGAAGCTTGCAACTCAGCTGATTAAAGCCCTCGGCGGCGATGCTTCGAAAATTACCAGCTACGGCAAGGGTGCTATCGTTGGTGAAGATGGAGAGTTAGAACACGGCGCAACTTGGCATGTGGCCGGAGGCTACGCCATGCGGGAAGCCTTAGGGGAAGCCTTCGCCATTGTGCCTTCTAGTAAAAAAGTAGGCGGTCTCGGGGCTACCTTGGAAATCCCAATTTCTCATAAAGACGCATCCTATGTCCGTAGTCATTTTGACGCCATGCAGATCGGTGTTCCTGACGGTCCGCGCCGCAATGAAATTGTGTTCGCCTTGGTGATGACAACAGGTGGGCGAGTGCATGCACGGCTAGGCGGACTTGGTGCTGATGAAATTTCAAAATTTGACGGGCTTCGTTGATTTAAAAGTTTGGGTGGATCATGAACGGAAGAGTAATTGGCGTAGATGTTGGCGGAACTTTCACTGATTTGATTTCGGTTGATCCGAATACGGGATCGATTGAAGTTACCAAAGTGCCAACCACTCTAGACAATCAAGCATTTGGCGTAATAGCGGCCATCAAAAACGTGGGGACTGATCTTACAAAAGTCGATGCCATTAATCATGGAACCACGACAACGACAAATGCACTGCTTGAGCGGAAAATCGCTAAAACGGGACTGATTACCACCAAAGGCTTCCGTGATGTGTTGGAGCTTGGTCGGCGAACGCGGCCCAAGCCTTACGGGTTGAAGGGGCAGTTCAAGCCGCTTATCTCTCGTGATGTCCGGATGGAAGTCTCTGAACGCATAGACGCGGATGGCGGGGTTGTGATCCCGCTAGACGAGGTTGAACTTAGATCCAAAATTCAGGATCTTATAGATGCGGGGGTTGAAAGCTTAGTCATTCATTTTCTGCATTCATATAAAAACTCCGATCATGAAAAACGCGCAGCCACTATCGCAAAAGAGATGTGGCCCAATGCGTTCGTCACAGCGGGGCACGAAATTTTATCTGAATACCGCGAATATGAGCGGGGAACCACGGCTGCCATTAACGGAGCGATCCGCCCCGTTCTCGATAAATATATCAACCGCTTGCAGGGCGAGCTTGCCGCTGAAGGGTTCGCGCATGACCTGTTGGTGATGCAGGGCAACGGCGGGAGTGTCTCGGCACGTGCCGTCGCCCACAGCGCTGTTAGTACGGTGATGTCAGGCCCTGCCTCAGGTGTAATGGCAGCAGCTGCCACCTGCCGAGCGGTGGGTATTGATAAAGTTATTACCTACGACATGGGCGGAACCAGTTCAGATGTTGGGTTGGTTGAAGGTGGTGTCCCTCAAGTCACCTCAGAGTTAGATCTTGAATACGGAATGCCTATTCATGTCCCCATGGTGGATGTTCACACGATCGGCGCAGGCGGTGGATCAATTGCTTTTGTTAATGATGCCGGAATGTTGCAAGTCGGTCCAGAAAGCGCTGGCGCGCTTCCGGGTCCCATATGTTATGGCCGGGATGGGAAGAAGCCAACCATTACAGACGCAAATCTGATATTGGGTAGGCTTGATCCAAAGGCTCTATTCTCGGTTGATAATCCGGTATCGCTGGATCAAATTCGCAGTATTTTTGAGACTGACATTGGCGTGCATTTTGGAATGAACGCGGAACAGGCTGCGTCTGCGGTTTTGCAAGTGGCTAATAATAAAATGGCTGGCGCGATCCGAATGGTCAGCCTGTCACGCGGCCACGATCCAAGAGATTTCTCACTCTTTGCATTTGGGGGAGCAGGTCCGCTGCACGGAACGTCTCTTGCCAGTGAGCTGTCGATCCCGAGTGTTGTGTTTCCGGCAAAACCCGGCATTACCAACGCCCTCGGATGTGTTGTCTCTGATTTGCGGCACGACTTTGTGAATACTGTAAACACTCCACTTGCGTCTCTAGATATTACAGCTGTTCACGAGATCATTAATCGCCAGATATCCGACGGCAAACAGATGATTGAAAATGACAATGTCCCCATTGAGGAGATGGAATTTTTGTATTCTGCAGATATGCAATTTCAAGGTCAAAGTCATATGTTGGATGTTGAGATTAGTGGGCCAAACGTCACGGTGGAAGAGTTGCAAATGCGCTTCGATGAAGTGTACTGGGCTAGATTTGCGGTGGAGCTTCCTGAGATTAAAGCTGTTCTTGTGAACCTCCATACGGCAGTAATTGGACGGCGTAAAAGCTTCCCGCTTTCTGTATTGGCGGGATCTGATCAGGCGGAGAATTTGGAAGATGCTATGCGTTGCATGCGCCCAGTTATGTTCGATGGCGAGTGGATAGATACGCCCGTTTATACGCGCGGCAAGTTGCCACTAGATCTAAATACAATCGGACCGGCAATTATTGAACAACCCGATACGACTATTGTGGTGGAGCCGGGTAATACGGTGACGCTTGATGAAATTGGCAACTTGATTGTGGAGGTGTGACATGAGTTCACTTGATCCTATTACTCTTGCCGTTATTCAAAACGGTCTTATCCAAGTCTGCAACGAAATGGATTTAGCTTTCGTGCGTGCTGCATTCAGTCCAGTAATTTCAGAAGCGCTGGATCGCTCAGATGGAATTTATGCAGCTAATACAGGTGAGCTGATTGCTCAAGGTGAGCTAGGGCTTCCGGTCTTCGTTGGCACAATGCAGTTTTCCACTCAAGCGGTGATCGAGCGGGCGAAAAATGTCAAACCCGGCGACATCTACATAGTGAACGATCCCTATCTTGGGGGAACGCATTTGATGGATGTTAAGTTTGTGCGGCCTTTTTTCTACAAAGGAAAACTCTGGTCTTGGCTTGCAAATACCGGGCATTGGCCTGACCTGGGCGGCGCTGTGCCGGGCGGGTTTTCGGCAAATGCTACAGAGGTAGAGCAAGAAGGACTACGTCTGCCTCCGGTTAAACTGTTTAAGGAAGGGGTTTTGGATGAAGAAATCCTATCCATAATCTTGTCCAATATTCGAATTGCGGATCAGCGTATTGGTGATATTAAGGCACAAGCGGCAGCCCTTGCCGTGGGCGAGCAACGTCTGACAGATTTGCTGGATAAATACGGAGAGACCATCGTTACTGACGCCATTGCTGAACTTAAAATCAGGGCGTCGGAACAAATGAGATCCAAAATATCGGCAATCCCTGACGGTGACTACCAAGGTATCGCTTATGTGGATTCAGATGGGGTTGTGAACGAGCCTCTTAAAATTGATATGAAAATTACCTCAAAAGGGGATGAGCTATTTTTCGATATGTCCGGATCTAGCGCGCCTTGTATGGGGCCCATGAATTCGGTAATCGCCACAACAAAATCATCGGTCTATTTGGCTATTAAACATATATTCCCAGAAATCCCAATTAATGCGGGTACGTTTGAGCCCCTCAATATTAAAGATCCTGTAGATACGTTCCTTTATGCAAAATATCCGCGACCAGTTTCTGGATGCGCCGCTGAAGTTAGCCAACGCATCGCCGAAGCGGTGTTTAACGCGCTGGTGGATGTTATTCCTGATTTGCTGTTTGCAGCACCTGCGGGAACGTCGGGTAATCTGGCTATTGGCGGGTTCGATCCTAAAAAAGACAAAGCCTATGTCATGTACGTGATTTCCGGCGGCGGCTATGGCGGCTATTTGGAAGCGGATGGCTTATCCAATGGCTGTTCAACAATAGGGATTTCAAAAACAACACCAATTGAGGTGATGGAGCAATATTATCCCATAATTTTTGAAGAATATTCTCTTCACGAAGGCTCTGGCGGAGCCGGGGAAATGCGTGGCGGTTTCGGTGTGAATTACAAAATTAAACTGCGGCGCGGATCAGCTCGGGCGTCAATGGTGATGGATCATGGCCGGTATGGGCCGCTTGGTGCACTTGGCGGCGAGAACGGTGGACTTAACACGGTTAAAGTAACGACCAACGGCGAGGATTATATTCCGCCTCATCTCTCCAAAGATCAGGATATCCAAATTAATGTGGGGGACAGCGTATCTGTTTCAACACCGGGCGGCGGTGGCTATGGCAACCCGTTGCTGCGTGATCCTGAAAAAGCAGCAGCCGATGTGAAGCTAGGATATTACACCGCAGAACAGGTGTCAGCTCGTTTTGGTGTTGTCTTAGATCCTGCGGATTTGTCCGTTAAACTGGCGAAAACTAAGCAATTGAGAGCTAGTCGATCTTAAGCCCTAGTTTTTTACTGAGATTTGATAGGGGCGTTGCGATCAGTCCTTTTGGTAGCAAAACCACACTGGCCATGAACGTAATGCCGAGGATAAGGATCCAATAGTCGCCAAAAATTTCGGAAAGCCAGCTTTCTGCAATGCGGGTGGCGATTGCTCCAAGGAAAGCGGCGAGCAAGATTTCTTTGCCGCCAATGGCAACCCAGATCAGAACTTCTGTGGATAATGTAAAGCCAATCAGCGTTGGTGATGCGAAACCATCGATGGTCACAAACAAGGCGCCTGCGAGACCCGCGACGGCAGCGCTGAGGCAGAAGACGCTGAGTTTCAGCTTCAAAATACTGAAGCCGAAATAAGCTAATCTGTCAGGGTTTGTTTTAATAGCCGTTAGTAAAACGCCATAATCAGACCGCACCAGATATGAGAGACTGAGGGCTACCGAAAAAACAATAGTCCACAAAGCATAAAAGGTGGGAAGGCTATCCCACAACTCAAATGAATAGCCGAACGCACCGAGGTTAAGAGGTGGAATATCGAGTAACCCGTTGTAGCCGCCAAGGGCATACCAGTTACTCATCAACCGTTCGAGAACAATGGCGATGGCGAGCGTGACAATGGCAAGATATGCGCCATTGATCCCTTTACCAGCAAATAAAAATGATCCCAGTAAAGCCGCAAATGCAGCGGAGATTATCAGTGCCGATAACAGGCCAATATAGCTGTTCATTAATATGGGAGATATCATCCCCTTCGTTGTGACTGCCATGACGTATGCGCCGATACCAAAGAAGATGGCCTGTCCCAAACACAGAATGCCGCCGTACCCCCAAACAAGGGAGAGAGACAAGGCAAACAAGCCATAAACTAAATAGTAATTAAATTGGCTAACCCAGTAATCGCCAACCATAAGGGGCAGCACGGCCAAAATTGCAAATGTGAGAATTAGGGGGAGTTTATTTTTCATTCTTCCCTCCCAAAATTCCGTTAGGGCGCAGGCGAATAACCAAGATGGCGAGAATAAAGACGGCAATTTGCGCGGCAACTGGCGAAATCCAAACCGTTAGCAAACTGTTGGTTCCGCCAACGGCACCGCCGCCAACGAGTACGCCTGCAAGTGGGCCCGCACCGCCCACTAAAATCGATAAAAAACCGGGGATTAAATAGCCCAATCCCATTTGAGGATCAACACTAATGGTTGGCGCAATTAGGGCGCCTGCAAGGCCTGCAAGTGCAGTTCCCACCACAAAACTCCACCGATATAGTTTGCGAGTATTTATACCAAGACCTGCTGAGGTGTCGGGTCTTGCAATGACAGCACGTGCCATTAAGCCAAAGTCGGTTTTGAGAAATAGCCAGAAAGTGCCAGCGATCAACGCAATGGATATTCCCATGACAATCAAGCGGTACATTGGATATGAAAAATCGCCGAGAACTAGCGTTGCATCAAGGGGGCTTGTCACACTTTGGGCCTCTGGACCGAAGACGAGGACAATGCCCTGTTTCAGTGCAATAGAGAGGCCCCAAGTTGCCAATATTGTATCCAGTGGGCGCAAATAAATGTGGCGGATTAACAAGGTTTCAATTATGAGGCCCAGAAAACCCACAACTATGGGGGCAAGAACTAACCCAAAAACAAAGGGCAGCCC
>CAJXWA010000178.1 GCA_913062525.1 uncultured Alphaproteobacteria bacterium
TTCGTGCACTGGCGTTTTTTGCGTTGTGTGGTTTGTTTGCGATATTGACCGAAATTGAAGCAGTGTTTTGAACGGGTACTAACCGGTATGTTCGAAAATTTGACAGGCAGACTAGGCGATGTCCTTGGTAAACTAACCAAGCGCGGCGCCCTTACTGAAGCAGATGTCAGCGAAGCCATGCGCGAAGTTCGTGTGGCATTGCTGGAAGCTGATGTTGCGCTGCCGGTTGTTAAAAGCTTCATTAAAAAGGTGAAAGCCAAAGCTGTTGGAACAGATGTCCTGCGGTCCATTAATCCGGGCCAAATGGTTATCAAAGTTGTTCATGACCAGCTTGTGGAGATTTTAGGCTCCGAATCGCAAGAGTTGAACCTGATCGCCGTTCCGCCAATCGTTTATATGATGGTTGGTCTTCAAGGCTCTGGTAAAACCACATCAACTGCGAAAATCGCGAAACTTCTCACCGCAAAGCATGGCAAAAAAGTCATGATGGCGTCCCTCGACGTTCGCCGCCCTGCAGCACAAGAACAGCTTCGGGTGCTGGGTGAGCAGATCGAAGTTGCGACACTTCCTATTGTTGATGGGCAGCAGCCTGTAGAGATCGCTAAACGGGCTTTGCAGTCGGCCGAAATTAAGGGCTTTGACGTTATCTTGCTCGATACAGCAGGTCGCTTGCATGTTGATGAGGAATTGATGGCGGAAATGAAAGCGGTTCACGCAATCGCTTCGCCAACAGAGACATTGCTAGTTGTTGACAGTCTGACCGGTCAAGATGCCGTGAATGTGGCTGAACAGTTTAAGGAGCGCGTTGATGTAACGGGTATCGTAATGACCCGGATCGACGGTGATGGCCGCGGCGGCGCTGCCCTATCTATGCGTCAAGTGACAGGTTGCCCGATTAAGCTTTTGGGTACCGGCGAAAAACTCGACGAGTTGGAAGCATTCCATCCAGATCGTATTGCCAACCGCATTTTGGGTATGGGCGATATTGTCTCTTTGGTTGAGAAGGCATCTGAGCTTATTGAAAAGGACGATGCTGAGAAGCTCGCCCTTAAAATTCAAAAAGGAATTTTCGATCTTGATGATCTGGCAAGCCAGCTTCGTCAGATGTTGAAGATGGGCGGCATGAACAGCCTTATTGGTATGTTGCCTGGCGTCGGGAAAATGAAAAAGCAGCTCGAGGGTGCAAACCTCGATGATAAATTGCTTAAAAGACAAATTGCTATCGTTGAATCCATGACGCCTAAAGAACGTCGGAATCCTCAAATTCTTGCTGCCTCTCGCAAGCGTCGTATCGCGGCGGGGGCTGGCATGTCCGTACAGGATGTTAATCGTTTGCTAAAACAACACAAGCAAATGGCATCCATGATGAAAAAGGTGAAGAAGCTCGGTAAAAAAGGTGTCGCTCGTGGCGGCATGCAGGGTCTTCTACCACCTGGAATGAAACTTTAAATTTAATCAGTTTTGACTTTTAGAGAAAGAATATAAAGTTATGGCACTGAAAATTCGCCTTACACGTCAGGGCGCTAAAAAACGTCCCTTCTACCGTATCGTAGTTGCAGACGTTCGTAGCCCCCGCGATGGTCGTTATCTTGAGATCGTAGGAACATATAATCCTATGCTCGCAAAAGACAGCGGTGAACGCATCAAATTGAATGAAGAACGCATCAAACATTGGATGAGTGTTGGCGCTCAACCAACTGACCGCGTTGGCTCATTCCTAGCTGAAGCTGGCATCATGGGTAAAGTTGAACATAACAACCCAAATAAAGCCAAGCCTAAAGCAAAAGCGCAAGAGCGCATTCGCGAAGCAGAAGCAGCTGCAGAAGCAGCGGTTGAAGCCGCAGCGGCGGCAGCAGCGGAAGCCGCTGAAGCTGCAGCAGCACCTGCTGAGGAAACGGCTGAAGCCTAAGGATTTCTGGTATGTCTCAATCAGACCGCTTGCTACTTGGCGTTATCGCCGGGCCGAAAGGGATCAAAGGGGAAATGAAGGTGAAGTCATTCACTGAAGTTCCTGAAGATATAGTGTCATACGGTCTGTTGGAAGATAAGACAGGGACGAAACAGTTTAAGATATCCCTTGTTGGAACTTCTAAGAACTTGCCAGTTATTCGGATCAAGGGAGTTGATGATCGCAATCAAGCCGAAGCCTTAAAGGGCCAAGAGCTTTATATATTGCGCGATAAACTTCCCGGAACTGAACATGCCGACGAATTTTATCACACGGATCTTATTGGTCTTGATGTGGTCGAGCAAGACGGCAGTAAATTCGGTGAAATCTTGCGGCTCTATGATTTCGGAGCCGGGGATATAATGGAAATCACGCCCGTGAAGAAAGGTGCCAAATCAACTATTTTGGTTCCCTTTACGAAGGAAATGGTTCCCACCGTGGATCTGGCAGCCAGACAAGTAACAATAAACTTGTCCGATGACTTTTTTGACGTTCCTGAACCGGAAAAAGCCGAAAAAGACGAACTGGACGAGTTATGAAAGGGAGTGCTGACCAACGTGAGGTGAGCGCAACTGAGGAAAACAAAGAGACGAGCCGTTCAGTTTGGGCAGCTCATGTTCTTACGTTGTATCCGGATATGTTTCCAGGCCCGCTCGGTCAGTCATTGGCTGGCAGAGGGTTGGAAAAAGGGGCCTGGGATTTACAGGTCACAAATATTCGGGATCACTCGGTTGGCAAACACAACACGGTGGATGACAGTCCCTTTGGCGGCGGTGCCGGAATGGTAATGCGGCCAGATGTATTAGGTAACGCCATTGATGCGGCGAAGGCTGCATCGGGTGGTGATAAACGGTTGATGTATTTCAGTCCTCGCGGTCGGGTCATGGATCAGGCGCTTATGCGAGAGCTTTCGGCGGGATCAGGAGTGATACTGGTTTGCGGACGATTTGAAGGTATCGACCAAAGGGTGCTTGAGGCCCGCGATGTGGAAGAAGTCTCTCTTGGAGATTTTATCCTATCGGGCGGAGAGATTGCCGCGCTAGCGATGCTAGATGCGGTGGTGCGATTGCTTCCGGGAGTTACCGGAAATCAAGCGTCGCTATCTGAGGAAAGTTTTGAGACCGGGTTGCTGGAATATCCACATTATACCCGGCCAGCGGTCTGGGAAGACCGCGATGTCCCGGAAGTTTTACTTTCTGGCCATCATGAAAAGATTAAGGAGTGGCGGCAGCGCCAGTCTGAAGAATTGACGAAACAGCGGCGAGCGGACCTTTGGGACCGCTGGTCAGATGAAAATTTGAAATAAAGGTGAAAGCTCATGAATACTATTCAAAAGCTAGAGCAAGAGCAGATTGAAAAACTTACTGCAGAACGTCCGGTTCCGGATTTTCGCGCTGGTGACACTCTTCGCGTTCACGTGAAAGTTGTTGAAGGAACACGTGAACGTGTTCAGATGTTTGAGGGTGTGTGTATTGCGCGTAACTCAGGCGGCATCAATGCTAACTTCACAGTTCGTAAAATCTCCTACGGTGAAGGTGTGGAACGTATTTTCCCACTTTACTCACCACGTGTTGATAAAATTGAAGTGGTTCGCCAAGGTATCGTTCGCCGTGCGAAACTCTACTACCTCCGCGAATTGCGTGGTAAGAAAGCTCGTATTCAAGAGCGTCGTGAAGATCGCGGTGTGAAGAAAACAGCTAAATAAGACAACTACCTGCTTCTAAGTGGGTGTAACCGGCACGGAGCCATCCGTGCCGGATAAACTATAATATCGGCAAAAATCCGGCTTTGAGAGGAGCGCGACAATGGGCGTAGCGAAAACCCTTTATGACAAGATTTGGGACAGCCACTTGGTTGATGTCCAAGACGATGGCGCAAGTCTGTTATATATCGATCGACATCTGGTTCATGAAGTAACAAGCCCGCAAGCCTTTGAAGGCCTTCGTGCTTCCGGACGTAAGGTTCGCCGGACTGATGCGACATTTGCGGTTGCGGATCATAACGTTCCCACTAAAGACCTGCATTTGGGTATTGTTGATCCAGAAAGTAAACTTCAAGTGGAAACACTTGAGGCAAACGTCAAAGAATTTGATGTTAATTACTTCTCAATGACCGATGAACGCCGCGGTATTGTCCATATTATTGGTCCAGAGCAAGGTTTGACTTTACCAGGCATGACAATTGTCTGCGGTGATAGTCATACATCAACTCATGGTGCTTTTGGCTCATTGGCTCACGGGATCGGGACTTCTGAGGTTGAGCATGTGCTCGCTACTCAAACGTTGATCCAATCAAAAGCCAAGAACATGCGTGTTCTGGTCAATGGTGCACTGCCAGCCGGTGTTACTGCCAAAGATCTAGCGCTTGCCATTATTGGCAAAATCGGCACTGCCGGTGGCACTGGTTCTGTCATCGAATATGCTGGTGAAGCTGTTCGCTCTCTTTCTATGGAAGGGCGTATGACGCTGTGTAACCTGACAATTGAAGCGGGCGCTCGCGCCGGTTTGATCGCGCCAGATGAGACAACGTTTGAATATGTCAAAGGCCGTCCATATGCGCCAAAAGCTGGCGGATACGAGCAGGCTGTCTCTTACTGGAAAACATTGGTTACGGATGAAGGCGCCACGTTCGATGAAGAAGTCGTCATGGACGCTGCTGACATCATTCCTTACGTAACTTGGGGCACAAGCCCTGAAGACGCTTTGCCGATTACCGGATCTGTTCCGGCGCCGACTGATTTCCCAGATGCCGGTAAGCAGATTGCTGCTGAACGGGCCTTGAAATACATGGGCCTCGAAGCGGGTATGAAGCTTACTGATATTGTGGTTGATCACGTGTTTGTTGGATCTTGTACCAACGGCCGCATTGAAGACATGCGTGCTGTTGCAGCCATTGTTGAAGGTAAGAAAGTCAAAGACACTGTGAACGCGATTATCGTTCCGGGTTCTGGTCTTGTTAAGGTTCAAGCGGAAGAAGAAGGTCTGGATAAGATCTTTGTTGAAGCTGGCTTTGAATGGCGCGAGCCGGGCTGTTCTATGTGTCTCGCTATGAACGCAGACCGTCTGGAAGATGGCGATCGCTGTGCGTCCACGTCCAACCGTAACTTCGAAGGTCGGCAAGGCCGCGGTGGCCGTACGCATTTGGTTAGCCCAGCAATGGCCGCTGCCGCTGCAATAACGGGCCATCTAACTGACGTGCGCGATTTAGACTAAGGGGAATAAAGATGGAAAAATTTGATAAACTTTCCGGCGTTGCCGCGCCTATGCCTTTGGTCAATATCGACACTGATATGATCATTCCAAAGCAGTATTTGAAAACCATCCAGCGCGCTGGTCTGGGTAAAAATCTGTTTGCGGAAATGCGCTATAATAACGATGGCAGTGATAACGAGGATTTTATCCTTAATAAGGCAGCCTATCGCGATGCTAAGATTTTAGTTGCTGGTGATAACTTTGGTTGCGGTTCAAGCCGTGAGCATGCTCCTTGGGCTCTTGCTGATTTCGGTATTCGCTGCGTTATCTCCACGGCTTTTGCTGATATTTTTTACAATAACTGCTTTAAGAACGGTATTTTGCCAATCCGCGTTTCCGAAGAAGATTTGGAAAAACTGCTTGATGATGCAGGTCGCGGATCAAACGCAACAATGTCTGTGGATTTGACAACTCAAGAAATCAAAGGTCCGGATGGAGGAACACTCTCTTTCGAACTTGATCCATTCCGCAAGCATTGCTTGTTAAATGGTTTGGATGATATCGGCCTGACACTTGAAAAAAGTGAAAAAGTCGACAGTTTTGAAGCACAGCAAAAACTGTCTCAACCTTGGTTGCAAAGCTAAAATCTAAAAGAGGGCGCGGATGCGCGACCTAAGGCTAACAAAAATAGGGAAGCAAGAAAAATGGCATCAAACAAATCTTTATTGATTTTGCCGGGCGACGGAATCGGTCCAGAAGCAATGACCGAAGTTCGTCGTATCGTTGACTGGATGGAAACAAACCGTGCAGTGAAATTTGATCTGGACGAAGACCTTGTGGGCGGCGCTTCTATCGACAAACATGGTGTCCCGATCACTGACGAAGTTGTTAAAAAAGCACAGAATGTTGATGCGGTTCTTTTGGGCGCTGTTGGCGGTCCAAAATGGGACGATCTTGATTTCTCTATTAAACCTGAACGCGGTCTTTTACGCCTTCGTAAAGACTTGGAACTTTATGCAAACCTGCGACCAGCCATTTGCTTTGATGCATTGGTTGACGCGTCCAGCTTGAAGCCTGAGTTGGTGAGCGGCCTTGATATTATGATCGTTCGGGAACTGACCGGCGGTGTCTACTTCGGTGAGCCCCGTGGTATTGAAGATCTTGGTAATGGCGTTCGCCGGGGTATCAATACACAAGTTTACACAACTCCTGAAATTCACCGTGTTGCGCGCGTTGCTTTCGAACTTGCTCGTAAACGGGGCGGTCGCCTTGTTTCAAGTGAAAAAGCCAATGTGATGGAATCAGGTGTTCTTTGGCGCGAAGAAGTGATCAAAATTCACGAAGCTGAATTCCCTGATGTGGAATTGTCACACATGTATGCAGATAACGCAGCCATGCAGCTTGTTCGGGCCCCTAAGCAATTCGACGTGATTGTAACTGACAACCTGTTTGGTGATATCCTTTCAGATTGCGCAGCAATGCTCACTGGATCACTTGGTATGTTGCCATCTGCGTCATTGGGTGACGTGGACGAGCATGGCCGCCGGAAAGCTCTCTATGAGCCAGTACATGGCTCTGCGCCAGATATTGCCGGCCAAAAAATTGCGAACCCAATTGCAACTATTCTGTCTTATGCTATGGCCCTGCGCTATAGCTTCGATATGCCTGAAGAAGCCGAGCTGATCGAAAAAGCCGTTCAGAACGTTCTGGGCAGTGGCATGCGAACTGCTGACATTATGTCAGCGGGCATGACCAAGGTATCAACCACAGAAATGGGCGATATCATTTTGCGTGAACTTGATAAAATTGGTGGGTAACCCTACTTAAACAGTTCACTTTATAAGTAACTTCTTTGGCGGCAGTCCCGCCGCCGAGGGCTAACGAGAGATCAAAACCATGGGATACAATGTTGCTGTTGTCGGCGCCACTGGTAGTGTGGGCCGTGAAATGCTGAATATTCTAGAAGAACGCC
>CAJXWA010000179.1 GCA_913062525.1 uncultured Alphaproteobacteria bacterium
TTTAAAGATGTAATCTCTCCTGATAACAACTGCAGTCGGGCTGATATTTCTTCTTGTCGGACCGTTGAGGCGGATAAGGCTTTTCGAAGTTTGACCAGCTCTTCATTAGGGCCGGCCACCGCATAGTGACCGTTAAAACTTAGGGCGCTTAGGCAAAACAAAAGGGCTGCAACCGCGGTTACAGAAAAGGTTGGTTTTATATGTTTGCTAAGATACCGCACGGCTACGGGAGTGCTTGGCTGAGGGGGTGACTAGAATTTTACCGGTCATCTCGTCAGGTATTTCAATTTCCATTAGAGATAGGATTGTCGGCGCA
Organism: uncultured Alphaproteobacteria bacterium; assembly: GCA_913062525.1. Taxonomy (GTDB): domain Bacteria; phylum Pseudomonadota; class Alphaproteobacteria; order Sneathiellales; family Sneathiellaceae; genus Sneathiella. The sequence goes on from CAJXWA010000179.1 coordinate 317, forward strand.
ATATCTGCCAGGCTTCCGTTTTTAAGAGTGGCGTTCTCATCTCCTGCAGCCAAAACGAACGGGACAAGATTTGTTGTATGTGCTGTGTGAGGCTTGAGAGTTGTCTGATCTCTCATCAACTCGATATTCCCATGATCCGCAGTGATTAACATTGTTCCGCCAGCCGCCTCAACCGCGTTAGCGAGATCTTCAACACAATCATCCATGGTCTCTACAGCTTTAATCGCAGCCGTCATCACACCAGTATGTCCCACCATATCCGGGTTGGCAAAATTGACAATGATCAGGTCAAACGTTCCAGCGTTGATTGCATTTAGTAGATTGTCTTTTACTTCGAACGCAGACATTTCCGGCTGAAGGTCGTAGGTGGCAACTTTGGGGCTTGGAATTAGAATGCGCTCTTCGCCCGGAAATACATCTTCCTCGCCGCCGTTTAAGAAGAAGGTGACGTGAGCATATTTTTCAGTTTCTGCAATGCGGAGCTGGCGCCGGCCGGCTGCGGAAACCACATGGCCCAGCGTGTTTTGAATATCTACAGGCGGAAATAAGGCCGGAACGAGCGGGGCTAAAGCCGATGAATATTCGACCATGCCAACGATGGCACAAAGTTTTGGCTGCTGGGTTGTGTCAAATCCACTGAAATCCGGTGTGGTCACGGCGTTTAAATATTGGCGTGTCCGATCTGACCGGAAGTTAGCGGTAAGGAGAGCATCGCCCTCTTTTACGCCGACGTAGCCTTCTGCGATAAGTGGTGACAGAAATTCGTCATTTTCCCCATTATCATAAGCCAATTGCACGGCATCAGCCAGATTAGCCATGGACGTACCGTTTGCACTGAACATGGCATCATAGGCTTTTTGAACCCGATCCCAGTTGTTATCCCGGTCCATAGCAAAATAACGGCCGCAGAGCGTCGCCAATTTTGCCGTTTTCATTTTGGCAAGAGCATCGGCGGCTTCGGTGACAAAACCTAAAGAACTTCCCGGAGGCGTATCACGGCCATCGGTGTAGCCGTGAAGGGCAGCGGGAATGCCAGCGTCTGATAAAATTTGGCAAAGGGCAAGCATGTGATTTTGGTGGGAATGAACACCCCCTGGAGACAAAAGCCCCGCCACATGACACGTGCCGCCGCTTTGCTTCAATTTGGTGATCAGGTCTTGGAGATTACTATTTTTGGCAAGTTCGCCAGTTTCGATCGCGTGATTAATACGAGGAAGGTCTTGCAAGACCACTCGGCCACTACCGATGGTCATATGGCCCACTTCTGAATTCCCCATCTGCCCTTCTGGCAACCCGACATCTAATCCGGATGTGGATAGCAGGCCCATGGGGCGATTTGCAACCATGCGATCCCAGTTGGGCGTATTGCCCCGGGCGATGGCATTATCCGTATTATCTTCTCTGTGTCCCCATCCATCAAGGATGCACAGTAATACAGGGCGATTTTTCGGAGTGTCAGCATTTTTCATGATGGGTATTTATATCTTGTGCTAGATTAAATTACTATTGAATTCAACAAGATGGGCGTTCTAGTGGAGGAATTCTATACCCTGTGGTAGGGGTGATTGGTCCGAATTGAATGAGCCCGATAGATTTGTTCTGCAAGCAATCCGCGAACCATCAAATGCGGCCATGTCATTTTCCCCAGTGACAAGAGGCGGTCGGCTTTGTCCAATGTGCTTTTGCTATGGCCGTCGGCCCCGCCAATTAGAAAGGCGACATCTTGGACGCCATCATCTTCAAAATTACCCAAAAGTTTGGAAAATTCCACACTCCCAAGCTCTTTCCCGCGTTCGTGCAAAACAATAAGTTTGGCACCCTTTGGGATAGACTTCATAAGAAGCTCGGCTTCCCTGGTTTTTAACTGGTCACCTTTAAGAGGTTTTTTCTCTTCAACCTCTTTCAATGACAGATCCCAGGGAATACGTGCGGCATATTCTGAATAAAGGTCGACAAGAGGTCCGGCGCGAAATTTACCGATACTGGCAATAGTCAGCCGCATGGACATTTCTCCTGCACTGCCGATAAGTCTCGACTAGTTTGACATTTCTTTGGGGGTCGTTTCTGTCCAGATTTTTTCAAGATTATAGAAATCCCGAACTTCTGGCCGGAAGATATGAACAATAACATCGCCGACGTCCACAAGGACCCAGTCGCAATTGGACTTACCTTCAATGTGTGCAACGCCGAAGCCGGCGTCTCTAATGGCATCTTTCAAGAAATCGGCCAGCGCACCAACGTGACGGGTGGAGCGACCATTGGCGATAATCATGAAATCTGCAAAGGAGGTTTTGCCTGTTAAGTCAATTGTGACGACTTGTTCTGCTTTATTATCCTCAAGGCAACTCTGGACAATGTCACATAATTTAGTAGCAGCAGCTTGTTTAGCGTTCATAAGGGGTCTATTCTACTCCCAATAAAGGGGTTTACAGTTAAATCTTTCCCTAATTTGGGAATTTTATGGCTTAAGAGCAAGCACTTCCTGCGTTGTTGACGCATTTTCTTATATATGTGCTGCTCAATTTATGTTTCGTATGCGTAACAAACGTCCATGCTGGTGTCGATCTCGTCGCGAAATCGAGAATGGGCCGGCCAGGTGACGCAGGGAAAACACGGTGATTTGCGTAAGTGCGCGCAGCTTTTCCACCAAGCGCCTTGAAGGTATATCCCGGACGATCAAATACAGCAATAGGCACTGTTTCAAAGATATTTGCCCATTTGTGCCATTTGGGAATTTGCGCAAGGTTATCTGCGCCCATCAACCAAACGAACTGACAATCTGGATAGATTTCTTTTAATTTACTCAAAGTGTCAGACGTATAGGTTTGGCCATGGGTGCGTTCAAAATCTGAAATACGGATTGCAGGGTTCGAACATAAAGCTTTAGCTTGGATCATTCGATTTTCAAAAAGTTGCGTATCATCGGCAGATTTTAGCGGGTTTTGCGGGGAAATAAGCCACCAAACCTCATCTAGCCCCAGAACTTTCAAGGCTGTTTCACTGATATAAAGATGTCCATCATGAGCGGGATTAAACGATCCGCCCAGAAGTCCGATTTTTTTTGATCGCATATTGTTTAGGGGCGAATTTGGCCCGTGCCTCTAACCTGATATTTAAAACTGGTCAGCTGTTCGACGCCAACTGGACCTCTTGCATGCATTTTACCTGTACTGATACCGATCTCTGCCCCCATGCCAAATTCGCCGCCATCGGCAAATTGAGTTGAGGCGTTATGAAGGACAATTGCACTATCAACTTCGTTTAGAAAACGAGCTGCCGCAACCGCATCTTCGGTAATGATGCAATCTGTGTGACTGGAACTATAGGTGCGAATATGTTTCATGGCGTCAGTGATATCATCAACGATTTTCACGGATAAAATGCTGTCCAGATACTCAGTTGTCCAATCCGATTCGCTCGCAGGGATTATTCGTTTGTCTAGGGCACATACATTTTGGTCGCCTCTGACCTCACAGCCGTTATCCAGCAGTTTGCTGAGCACTGCCATTCCATGAGTATCCACAATGCTCTGATCTATAAGAAGGGTTTCCAAAGATCCGCAGACGCCAGTTCGGCGCATTTTCGAATTGAAAACAATTTCTGCGGCTTTTGTCACATCGGCACTTTTGTCCAAATAGATGTGAACCAAGCCTTCCAGATGAGAAAAGACCGGAATGCGGCTTTCATTTTGAACCCGTTCAATCAGGTTCCGGCCGCCCCGAGGGACGATCACATCTACAGTGTCTGACATGGTCAATAATTTACCGACAGCAGCACGATCCGTTGTTGGAATAATTTGAATTGCATCGGTTGGAAGGTCTGCTGATTGCAATCCATCTTGCAGGCATTTCCAAATGGCCCGGCTTGATCGGAAGCTTTCTGATCCACCGCGTAAAATACTGGCATTCCCGGACTTCAGGCAAAGTGCGCCAGCATCCGCAGTAACATTTGGTCGTGACTCGTAAATAATACCAATAACGCCCAATGGCACCCGAACCCGCGATATATCAAGACCGTTTGGGCGATCCCATTGATTCATCACATGGCCAACAGGATCTTGCAGGTCTGCGATATCTTCAAGGCCCTTAGCCATTGCTTCAACTCGGCTTTCATCGAGCTTCAGTCGATCAAGATATGAGGCTGAAATCCCTTTTAGAACAGCAGCCTCCACATCTGCGGCATTAGCCGCCAGAATTTCAGCGCTACAGTCTCGCAAGGATTTAGCAGCATCCCGCAGGGCTTTGTTTTTTGCCTCGGTCGGGGCGAGTGACAGTATCTGGGCCGCTTCTTTTGCGCGGTCGCCCAGTTCTTCCATCACAGTGTCGATAGACTGATTATCGGTAATGTTAGAATGTGCTGTCATTATATTATCCGTTTAAAGTCGTTTAATTCAAAGCCAGTTCATCGCGGTGGACAATTTCATCTCGGCCAGAGTAACCGAGAATTTCTGCAATCTCACCACTTTTATGTCCAATGATCCTGCCAGCGTCAGAAGATGAGTATGCACACAGGCCTCGGCCGAGCTCTCGGCCATCTTGATTAATCAAGGTGACGAGGTCACCCCGCTCAAATTCACCATGAACAGCTGAAACACCCGCCGGAAGCAAACTTTTGCCGCGTTGGAGGGCTTTTTCGGCTCCTGCATCAAGGACCAGTTGTCCTTGGCTAGACAAGCTTGCCGCAATCCATTTTTTTCGAGCATTTCTGGGCGTATCTTTTGCCACAAAGCAAGTAAACCGCGCGCCATCTTCGGAAATCGCCTTAAGGGGGCGGTCAATGGTTCCGCTGGCAATGAGCATGTTACAGCCCGCAGCCGTGGCTATTTGCGCAGCTTTTAGTTTTGTGATCATGCCGCCACTGCCAAATTCCGTCTGGACGCCGCCGCCCATGGCCATTATTTCGTCGGTCAGATCTGTAACTTCGGGAAAGAAACGGGCCTCCGGATTTTGCGTTGGATCAGATTCGTATAGGCCATCGACATCACTGAGCAGAATAAGGCAATCTGCACCGATCATTTGAGCAACTCTGGCCGCCAATCGGTCATTATCACCGTACCGAATTTCGCTCGTGGCAACCGTGTCGTTCTCATTGATGACTGGAATTGCGTTTAAGGAGAGGAGCGTCGATAAGGTACTTCTGGCGTTTAAATAGCGCCGGCGCTCTTCTGTGTCACTTAAGGTGAGAAGAATTTGCGCAATTTTGAGGTCTTCAAAAGCCAGAATTTCTTGATAGGCATGGGCCAATAAAACTTGCCCTGTGGCGGCTGCGGCCTGACTTTCTTCCAGCTTTAACGCGCCAGGTTTCAAGCCAAGAACTGTCCGGCCCATGGCGATAGATCCGGAAGAGACAATAAGAACCTCTTGCCCATGCTTGCGCATCTGGGCGATGTCTTTTGCCAGCGCCGCTAGCCAGTTTTTTCTAAGCTGTCCTGTTTCTCCGTCCACGAGAAGTGCCGAGCCAATTTTAACAACAACCCTTTTTGCTCCAGTGAACCTTTCAATTAAGGCTGCCATGTGGGTGCTTGTTCTCCCGCCTCTTCAATTTGCTCGAGAACTTCGGCTTCTTTCTCAACTTTTTTGGCGACGCCAATAATATCAAGAAGCACAAACATCAAGGGCTCAACCCGGTCACCTGTGGCTGCAGAAATTGTCATGACCTTTTTACCGGAAGCTTTTTCAAGCAGAGCGACTTTCTCGTCAATTTCTTCGTCAAGAAGCGCATCGATTTTGTTGAGAACCAGAATTTCGTCTTTAGCAGCCAAATGATCTGCATAAGCTTCGAGCTCACCGCGAATAGTCTTATAGGACTTGACGACATCTTCTTCGGTGCCATCAATTAGATGTAGAAGAACACGGCAACGTTCCACATGGCCTAAGAACCGATGCCCAAGACCGATGCCTTCGGAGGCACCTTCAATGAGGCCTGGAATATCAGCCAGAACAAATTCTTTACCGCCCGCGCCGACAACGCCGAGCTGGGGTACTAATGTTGTAAATGGATAATCTGCAATTTTTGGTTTGGCACGACTTGTTGCGCTCAAAAATGTGGATTTACCGGCATTTGGCAAACCAACAAGGCCGGCGTCTGCAATGAGTTTCAAGCGTAGCCATACCCAGCGCTCTTCACCCGGCCAGCCTGGCTCAGTTTTCCGAGGTGCTCTGTTAGTTGAGGTTTTAAACGCAGCATTGCCGCGTCCACCATCACCGCCTTGTAGGAGAGTGATAGTCTGTCCAACCTTGGTCATGTCACAGATCAGCGTCTCGTTATCTTCTTCGAGAACCTGCGTTCCCACAGGGACTTTCAAGATCACGTCTTGGGCTGCGGGACCAGTTCTGTCTCGTCCCATGCCATGATGGCCACTTCTTGCTTTGAAATGCTGCTGATAACGGTAATCGATCAGTGTATTAAGACCGTCAACGCATTCCACAATAACAGAGCCACCTCGTCCGCCGCTACCGCCGTCAGGTCCCCCAAATTCAATATATTTTTCTCGCCGGAAGCTAAGCGCGCCGGGACCACCGTTACCGGATTTCAAGAAAATTTTAGCTTGATCAAGGAATTTCATGGGTTTTGCCGTCTGTATCAGGCGAAAGTGCCGCCGTTTTAAAAACAAAAAAAAGGGGAATGGTTAGACCATTCCCCTTCGTAAATCTTTTTGTTCCGTTGTTGGGGGGCTTACGCCTGACCCTCTACGGATACATAGATCTTTCCGCCACTCTTTTTGATAAATTTTACTTTACCTTCAGTAACGGCGAAGATGGTGTGATCCTTGCCCATG
>CAJXWA010000180.1 GCA_913062525.1 uncultured Alphaproteobacteria bacterium
AAATCCGTTCAGCTTTTTGCCAGCGAAATTCATTTTACGTGAATTATGCCCCCTCGGCATTCAACATCAATACTTTGATTGGTTGTCTTTGCGATTACCCCATAGCGCCAATAGCTTAAATCAGTTTAATCTTGTTGAAAACACCCCATTTATTTTTATTGAATATTATTCCCCAATTCCATGATCAAAGCCTCGAATTTGGTTGCTCAAAAAAGTATCAATAAGGTGATTTTTTATCACTTGCCTCGACATGTGCTTATTTTTTAGACAATTAGGGGGATGCTTTTTTAATCGGCAACAACAGAGTTTTCGCACCAATATCTATAATAAATTTATATAAAACAATGAGTTAATGTTTTTAACTCGATGAGTTTAAATTTTGGCACACTCCTTGCTCTCTTGAGGGCAGTGCAAAAAACAGATGGAGGTGTACATGTTTAATTTTAAAAAGGTAATTGGTAAATTATCGACAGCGGCGCTCGTTGCAGCTGGTGTTATTGGCCTGACAGCGCCTGCTGTTAGTGCAGAAGATGTCATTAAGGTGGGTGTTTTACATTCACTTTCAGGAACAATGGCGATTTCAGAGACGACTTTGAAAGACTCTGTTCTCATGATGATTGATGACTTGAACAAAAACGGTGGCCTGCTTGGTAAAAAAGTAGAAGCCGTTGTTGTTGATCCTGCATCAAACTGGCCGCTTTTCGCTGAAAAAGCGCGCGAATTGATTGAAGTTGATAAAGTAGATGTGGTTTTCGGTTGCTGGACATCGGTTTCTAGAAAATCAGTCCTTCCTGTATTCGAAGAGTTAAACAGCATGCTGTTTTACCCTGTACAGTATGAAGGTGAAGAAAGCTCGCGCAACGTATTCTATACTGGCGCGGCACCAAACCAGCAGGCCATTCCTGCAGTTGAATATTTGATGAGCGAAGAGGGCGGCAACGTTAAGCGTTGGGTTCTTGCAGGTACCGATTATGTGTATCCGCGCACAACAAACAAAATTCTCGAAGCCTTCTTAAAATCTAAAGGTGTCAAAGACGAAGACATCATGATCAATTACACGCCATTTGGTCATTCTGATTGGCAGACAATCGTGTCTGACGTCAAAAAATTCGGATCAGCAGGTAAGAAAACCGCTGTTGTGTCTACCATCAATGGTGATGCGAACATTCCATTCTACAAAGAACTTGGCAACCAAGGTTTGAAAGCATCTGACATTCCTGTCGTTGCCTTCTCTGTTGGCGAAGAAGAACTTGCAGGTTTGGATACGGCTCCTTTGGTTGGTCATCTTGCTGCATGGAATTATTTCATGAGTGTTGAAACTCCAGAAAACGAAGCTTTTATCAAAAAATGGAAAGGCTTCATTGGAGACGATAAGCGCGTAACGAACGATCCAATGGAAGCAACTTACATTGGCTTCAAAATGTGGGTGCAGGCCGTTAAACAAGCAGGCACAACAGATGTAGACGCTGTTCGCCAAGCCATGTACGGGCAGGAAGTTAAAAACCTAACTGGTGGTACTGCTGTTATGAACACAAACCATCATTTGTCTAAACCCGTTCTTATTGGTGAAATCCAAGACGATGGACAAATTGAAACAGTATGGAACACTGAAGGTGTTGTTAAGGGCGATGCATGGAGTAACTTTATTCCAGAAAGTGCAAAGCTGACAGCTGACTGGTCATTCCCGTTCGTTTGCGGTGGCTGTGAAAAACCAATGTTCTAACGGAACATAAGATACAGGGCGGGGAGCATACTCCCTGCCCACTTTGATGGTTTTAAGATTGGTATATCCCCATGTATTTTCTAAGAACTGCTTTGATTTTCGGCTTACTTTTTGTCTTCGCCGAAGCAGGGCAACTTGTGCACGCAGAAACCCTGCAAGACTTAACACAAGCGTTATCAGTTAAAAATTACACAAAAAAGGCAGCTGTCGTTGAAAAACTGGCTGCTACAGGTGAAGTGCAAGCGAACACAATACTATCTGCGTTGATGGATGGTGCGTTATTCACACGCAAATCTGATGGTAAAATCGTCCTTGGAACGAAAATCAAAAAAAACTACCTGCTTGTGGATCCTGTGGATGGTACGGAACTTGGCGAGGTACAGAAATCAGCCTTAAAGAAAGTCAGAATTAATAACAAAGTTAGGATCGCAATTCGGGCCGGTATCGGGCGATTGGAATTAACAAGCGCTGACCCTGAAAAACGAATTTCCGCAGCGGCTGCAATCTTCAAATCAGAAGCGCCTGCAATGTTACCGGTTTTGCGTGCATTGGTGAAAAGTGAAAAAAACGCTGACGTGAAACCTGCCCTTATTCGTTCTGTAGCTGCACTAGAGTTGCTCTATGGCGATAACCACGATGTACAGATGTTTGCGGTAGCTGATTTAAAGGCTGCTGGTGGGCCAGAAGTTAAAGCACTGTTGAACAAGGTCCTCATTAATCTTCAACTCAATGAGCCCGCGCAAAATTCAGAATTAGCGGCTGCAATTAGATCTGCCATCGCGGCGATCGAGACACAGTTAGAGACATACGGTCTGATTGAGAATTTGTTTCAAGGGGTCTCCCTCGCGTCGGTCTTGTTGCTTGCCGCCATCGGCCTCGCCGTTACCTTTGGTGTTATGGGCGTCATCAATATGGCCCACGGCGAGATGGTTATGATCGGCGCCTACACGACTTACATTATTCAGGAGACCTGCCGGATTTATGCGCCGGGTTTCCTTGATTTCTCGTTAATTGTTGCAATCCCACTGGCGTTTGTTGTTGCCGGGACTTTTGGTATTCTGCTGGAGCGGAGTGTAATCCGGTTCTTATATGGCCGGCCGCTGGAAACGTTGCTGGCAACATGGGGGATCAGTTTGATCCTGCAACAATTGGTAAGAACGATATTCGGTCCGACCAACAAAGAAGTCAGCACGCCAGAATGGTTAAGCGGTGCCTGGGAAATTACAGCCGGTTTGTCATTTACCTATAACAGAATAGCGATAATCCTGTTTGCCCTGGTTGTTCTGTTCTTTTTGATGATGGTGCTGAAAAAGACGTTGTTTGGTCTTCAAATGCGAGCCGTTACGCAAAATCGAATGATGGCAGGATCAATGGGCATTAGAAGTGCGCGCGTGGATGCTATGACATTTGGGCTGGGTTCTGGCGTGGCGGGAATGGCCGGCGTTGCTCTTAGTCAGATTGATAATGTCAGTCCAAATCTAGGTCAGGCTTATATCATCGACAGTTTCATGGTCGTTGTTTTTGGCGGCGTCGGAAACTTGTGGGGAACATTAGTTGGCGCTGGAAGTCTTGGTATAGCCAACAAGTTCCTTGAGCCATATTCCGGTGCTGTTCTTGCCAAAATTTTCGTGCTCGTTGCGATTATTCTCTTCATTCAAAAAAGGCCGCGAGGGTTATTTGCCCTCAAAGGCCGCTCTGTGGAGGGTTGATCCCATGAGCACATCATATGTAACAGAAAAAGGCCCGTTTGTGTCACTACTGACGGGTCTTCCAGGCGGCGGTAAAGCGTTTATGGGGATACTCCTTGCCGCCGCCGTCTTTATCGTCGTTGGAAACCAGATCATTCCAGAAGATAATTTTTTCCATGTGCCAACTTACATGGTGAGTTTGCTTGGGAAATATCTGTGTTATGCACTGCTTGCGTTAAGTGTGGACTTAATCTGGGGTTTCTGCGGAATATTAAGTCTTGGTCATGGGGCTTTCTTTGCCCTTGGTGGCTACGTCATGGGCATGTATTTGATGCGTCAAATTGGCGATCGCGGTGTCTATGGTAATCCGGAGTTACCAGATTTCATGGTGTTCCTAAATTGGCAGGAGCTCCCGTGGTACTGGTTCGGTTTTGAAAGCTTTGCGTTTACCGGACTGATGATCATGCTTGTACCGGGATTGCTCGCTTTCATATTCGGCTGGTTTGCCTTTAGGTCTCGGGTAACTGGGGTCTATTTTTCAATCATTACCCAAGCAATGACATATGCGTTGCTTCTCGCCTTTTTTAGAAATGATATGGGCTTTGGCGGTAATAACGGACTGACTGATTTTAAGGAAATTATTGGATTTGATTTGCGCTCAGATGGAACAAGGCTTGGGCTTTTCGTCGGCTCTGTAATCGCGCTCGCTGTGGGTTATCTGGTGTCATCTTTTATCACTCAATCCAAATTTGGGCGGATATTGATTGCTATCAGGGATGCGGAAAGTCGAACCCGTTTTACTGGTTACCGCGTTGAGTATTACAAATTGACAGTGTTTGTGATCTCAGCCGTCTTGGCGGGTATCGCCGGGTCGTTGTATGTGCCGCAAGTGGGTATTATCAATCCGTCAGAATTCTCCCCTGCAAACTCAATTGAAGTTGTAATTTGGGTCGCTATTGGTGGCAGAGGGACATTATGGGGCGCAGTCCTTGGCGCGATTTTGGTGAACTGGGGCAAAAGTTATTTCACCGGCGCACTTCCAGAGGCATGGCTTTATATGCTGGGTGGTTTGTTTGTATTTTCAACATTGGCCTTACCCAAAGGGATCGTGGGAACCTTTCCCATATTCTACGATACCATCCGCCGAAAACTGGGTAGGCGAGCAGACGATCTTTCAAACGTCAAAGAAGGAGATGCATAATGGATATGAGTATTCAAAATAAAGCCGTCGATCCCGCATCCTCCATTTTATATCTTGATGGTGTGAGCGTTAGTTTTGACGGATTTAAGGCGCTTAACGAGCTGAGTTTTGTCGTCCAACCGGGCGAGATGAGGGCGATTATCGGGCCAAACGGCGCGGGCAAAACCACTATGATGGATGTTATTACCGGCAAAACCCGCCCCGATGAAGGAGAAGTTTACTTCAGAGATGCCACAGATCTTACCCGTCTTGATGAAGCCCGGATTGCGAATTTGGGCATTGGACGTAAATTTCAAAAGCCAACGGTGTTTGAGAGCCATTCGGTCTACGATAATCTTGAACTGTCACTCAAATGCGATAAGGGACCGTTCAAGTCTCTATTCTCAAGACTGCGTACCGAACAACATGCGCGTATTGTCGAAATATTGGAAACAATCCGCCTCTATGACAAACGGGATTGGCTTGCGGGGAACTTATCACATGGTCAGAAACAGTGGTTAGAGATCGGTATGTTGCTCATGCAAGATCCTGAATTACTGCTTGTGGATGAGCCTGTTGCGGGCATGACGGACGCGGAAACCGTTCAAACCGCAGATCTCTTGCGGCTAATCGCCAAAAGTCATTCAGTGGTTGTTGTGGAACATGACATGGATTTCGTTCGCTCGTTAGATTGTAAGGTGACAGTACTGCATGAAGGGCATGTGCTGGCAGAAGGCAGTCTGGAAACGGTGGCGAGTAATCCGCAAGTTATTGAAGTTTATTTGGGGCGTTGATCATGTTGATTGTAGAAAATGTAGATTTGTTTTATGGCGCGAGCCAAGCCTTACGCAAAGTCTCTCTTAAAGTGAACAAGGGAGAGGTCACATCGTTAATGGGGCGAAATGGCGTTGGAAAAACAAGCACCCTTCGCGGTGTCGTTGGGCAACATCCAATTTCCTCTGGAACCATCACCTGGGAGGGTGAGGATATCTCGTCTTTGAGTGCTGCGGATAGGGCGCGGCGCGGTATCGCCGTCATCCCTCAAGGGCGGGATATATTTCCGCTTCTAACGGTTGAGGAAAATCTGAAAACTGGTTTCGCCTGCCTTTCCCGGGCTGAACGTAAAATTGATCCTGAAATATATGACCTGTTCCCGGTTCTAAAAGATATGCTAAGCCGGCGTGGCGGTGATCTATCTGGTGGTCAGCAGCAACAGCTTGCCATTGCTCGCGCTCTAATCACAAAACCGCGCCTGCTTGTGCTGGACGAGCCAACCGAAGGTATTCAACCATCCATCATCAAAGATATTGCGAGGGTAATTTCTATGCTCCGTGATAAAGGAGGTATGGCAATTTTACTTGTTGAGCAGTATTTTGAATTTGCAAGAGATCTTGCAGATCGATTTGCGGTTATGGATCGCGGTGAAGTTGTCATGGATGGCTTGAAAAAGGATATGTTGGAAAGTGACGTTCGCAAATACCTTACAGTCTAATCAGGATATTTCAGCCGCGTTGCCCCGCTCAAAAGGGCGGGTTGAAATATCGTTTGAACATGATGGGGCCACGTCTTGCCTGAAACATCTGTATCAATCTGGGTGCGGCCGTGTTCGGTTTCCACTTGTTGAAGAACATCATTGCCCAGAGGCGGTGTTGATTAATACGTCCGGCGGCTTAACCGGCGGCGATGTTATGTCGTTTGATGTCACTCTACATGAAAATACGGAACTCACTGTGTCCGGGCAGGCGGCTGAGAAGATTTATAAGTCTATAGGGCCCATGGTAAAAATTGAGGCCCGGCTTGACGTTCAGGACGGGGCATATCTGGAATGGTTGCCACAAGAGACGATCTTGTTTGATCAGGCCCGGTTGCAACGGGTAAACAAAGTGGCGTTGACAAAAAACAGTCGCTTACTTGCGGTAGAAGCGACAATTCTCGGCCGGTTAGCGCATGGCGAAGTGGTCCGCGAGGCGAGCTTGGTAGATGGTTGGGAAATCATGCGTGATGGGAAGATGATTTGGTTTGATCGGTTCCGTTTTGAGGGCAACATGCACGACGTTCTAGGACGTTCTGCCCTTATGGACGGTGCCACGTCTTTTGCAACTCTTGTGGTTGCAGCACCTGATGCAGATCAATTTTTGCAAATCGCTCGGGCTGCGGAACAGAATGTGACCAGCCGTATGGGAAGTACTGCGCTTGAAGATGATTTGGTCATTATCCGGCTGTTGGATAAAGATCCGCAGTCTCTTCGGAAAAATTTGGTATATATCATTCAACAATTACGAGAAAAAATGCACGGGTCAGCGTTATCTATGCCCGCTGCTTGGGAAGTATAAGGGGATAAAGAATGCAACTTTCTCCAAGAGAAAAAGACAAGCTGCGGGTTTCGT
>CAJXWA010000181.1 GCA_913062525.1 uncultured Alphaproteobacteria bacterium
ATTTTCGGTCCCTGGGGTGAATTTCACATCATCATCAATAGTGTGGACCCACATCATTCCGCCTACGTAATAAACGAAAACGAGTGCAAGAACTGTGAGTGAAATGTTACGGGTGTGCCCTCTCAAATTAAGGCTTCGTCCTCGCGGGGTATCTCCGCCAGTGCCGATTTCACTCATGTCTTCATATCCTCTATTGTATAGGCAATCATAAACCTAAATGTAGGAGGGAGAGGCCTTGTTACAAGGCTTCTCCCCCGTTTGAGGGTTAGCTTACTAAAAAGCCAACTGTTTCTTTGACTTCCCGGATGACGGGTTCTGCGAGAGCTTGCGCACGTTCTGCGCCGTCTTTTAAAACCGCATCCACATGGCCGGGATCTGCCATTAAACGTTTCATCTCGGCGCCAATGGGGCCAAATTTTTCAACGGCAAGTTCAGTGAGGATTGGCTTAAAGCTTGAGAACTGGGATCCGGCGTGTTCAGCCAGAACTTCAGCTTTTGTGCAATCTGCCAATGCTGCATAAATTCCCACAAGATTTGCAGCTTCAGGACGTTCTGAGAGATCTTCCATCTTTTCAGGAAGGGGTTCTGCATCAGTTCGAGCTTTTTTCAATTTCTTGGCAATCTCGTCCGGGCCATCAGTTAGGGCAATTCTTGAGTAATCGCTTGGATCGGATTTTGACATTTTCTTGGTGCCGTCCCGCAATGACATTACGCGGGTCGCTTCCCCAAAAATCAACGGCTCTACCAGTGGGAAAGTTTCAGTCCCATAATCGTTGTTGAACTTCTGGGCGATATCACGGGTGAGTTCCAAATGTTGCTTCTGATCTTCACCAACGGGCACATGAGTGGCTTTATAGACCAAAATATCTGCGGCCATTAAAGACGGGTATGCGTAAAGACCGAGCGAAGCGTTCTCGCGATTTTTACCAGCTTTTTCTTTAAACTGGGTCATCCGGTTCAACCAGCCAAGGCGTGCAACACAGTTGAAAATCCATGCAAGCTCAGCATGAGCGGCCACATTGCTTTGGGCAAAGATTATGGATTTTTCAGGATCAACACCTGAGGCAAGGTATGCAGCGGCAACTTCACGGACATTATTTTTCAGTTGCTGCGGGTCTTGCCATACTGTGATGGCATGCATATCAACGGCACAATAGATGCATTCATAGTCGTCCTGAAGGCGGACGAAATTACGAATTGCACCTAGATAGTTACCAAGATGAAGATTACCGGTTGGCTGAACGCCAGAAAAAATACGAGACATTAAAACGCTCCTCACGCTTTGGACACGAGCCCGGTTTATCAACCCTTTGGATTGTCCGGGCGGGAGAAAAGGGAGTAGCGGTTATTGCAGGGCCAGTCATGGGCGTCAACAGCTTATGCGGACTTTCGCCGCCGGATTAGGGATTTCAATTCAGCAGGGTTTGCCGCGCCAAAGAGAACGGCCCCTATCCCGTATAAAGTGCCGCCGCCGATAACTAATAGGGTCAATCCAGAGATTTTGACCATCAAATCGTCAGAATAAATCAATCTATGAGCATAGGGCAGCGCGGCCCAAAGTCCTGCCGTCATCACCGCAGTGGCGGCGATGCTGCCAACGAGTCGTCTGCCCAGACGTTTGTCCATTGTATAATGCCCTTTGAGCAGAAGCAGAGCCAATAAAACAAGTGCATTTACCCATGCCGCCAATGATGTGGCCACAGCAATGCCCACATGGGCCAAGCTATCAATTAATAATAGGCTCAAGGCAATGTTGACGACCATGGCAAGAATACCAATGATCACAGGGGTTTTAGTATCTTCTCGGGCGAAAAACCCGGGCGCATACACTTTTGTTAGCACATATGCCGGCAACCCGCTGGAAAAAGCGATCAAGGCGTGTGCAGTTGTCAGGCTTGCCTCAGCGCCAAACTGACCATGCTCAAACAGGACAGAGATGATGGGCAGTGCAATGACCATAAGAGCGGCGGTGGCGGGCAGAGTGAGCAACATGGAAACTTCAACGGCACGGTTCATGGTCTCGTTTGCAGGGCCATGCTCATTTGTGCGTAGTTGGCGAGACAGCAGGGGTAGCAACGCGGTTCCAATGGCAATCCCGATAACACTCAAGGGAAGTTGGTAGACCCGATCTGCATAATACAAATACGAGATTGATCCGGTGGCGAGCAGAGATGCAATTATGGTTCCCACCAAGATATTAATTTGCAGAACACCTGCGCCGATCAAACCCGGTAGCATAAGCCGAAACAAACGTTTGATTTTGGGTGTAAATCTCGGCACATGAAAGCCCGGCCAGACCCCTTCACGTTTACAGGCGATGATCAAGAAAATCGCCTGTGCGGCCCCAGCGGCGGCGACACCCCATGCGAGAAGTAATCCTGCAGAAAAAGCGTCGTTGAACAGTTGGAAAATCAAGCAGCCGATTAAAATTATATTTAACAAAATAGGGGCCGCTGCCATGGCCGCGAATTTGTAAAAGGTATTTAAAACACCCCCAAGTAATGCCACGATTGCCATGGCGGTAAGATAGGGAAATGTGATGCGTGAGAAGGTTACGGCAAGGTCATACTGGGGGCCGCCAACCTCAAATCCTGGTGCCAAGAATTGCATGAGGAAGGGCATAAATATCATAAACAGGGTGCTAAAAATAAACAGAAACCCTGTCAAAAACCCAAGCGCGTGAGAGGCAAACTCAAGTGCTGTCAGTTTTCCGTTTTCTTCCAAGTCACGGGAAAATAGCGGAATAAAGGCTGCTGAAAACGCCCCTTCAGCAACCAGCCGTCTGAACATGTTGGGAATGCGAAAGGCAACAAAGAATGCATCGGAAATGGGGCCTGCACCTAGAACGGTGGCGATCAAAATATCGCGGATAAACCCCAGCACCCGGCTAATCATTGTAAAGCCGCCGACGGTTACAAGAGATTTAATCAGGCTCAAACTCGTTTCCCCATGATATTTGGAGATGATTTATGCGCGGCTTCTCGTGATCCCATTGCTCTTATGATCCGTTACTTGTCTTTTCAATTGCTGCTTTGGTGGCTTTTTTACGCTTTTTCTCAGGACCGGAAAGGACTTCTAATAGTTTGGCCTCAATACTTTTTAGCTTTGTCTTGTTGTTTATTTTAAGGCCAAACATGTCTTTGACGTAAAAGACGTCCACCGCCCGTTCGCCAAATGTGGAAATATGCGCGGACGAAATTGTCAATGAAAGTTCAAAAAGGGCGCGGGTGAGTTCTGCAAGTAGCCCTGATCTGTCACGGCCTCGCAGTTCGATCACTGTATTGATGTTGGAGGCGACATTATTAATCAAAACCGACGAGGTCGCCTTAAAAACGCGAGTTCTGCTAGGTAGCGATGATTTTCGCCGGGCAACGAGTTCTTGATGAGCTTTGCGTTCGCCCTTCAAAGTTTCTTCAATAATAGTACGGAGTTTGTTCATCCGCCCGCCTTGGTCGTAGACATCATCTTCTGCATTTTGAATAAAAAATGTATCTAGGGCCATGCCATTGGTTGTTGTTTGAATTTTAGCATCTACAATATTGGCGCCAGAGATGGACATTGCCGCTGCAATTCGGGCAAATAGGCCCGGATGATCCGCGGTGTATACGGTGACTTCTGTGATGGCTTGGAACTCGTCACTATTGGCATGGATGGTTAGCGGCACTTCGCCGCGAGAGGCTTCTCGAATGAGTTCGGCGTGATTTTGTTGTGTTTCCAGATTGTTGGCAATCCAATAGGACTCATAAAAACGGCCCAGATGTTCTTCAATATCTGCCTCAGACCAATCAGATAGGGCCGACCGCAGTCTTTCCTTTTGCATTTTGGCGCGCTGGGCACGTCCCTCACTCACATGGCCACCGGTTAAGGCGGTCTCGCTTGCGTAATAAAGCTCCCGCAGGAGTTGCCCTTTCCAGCCATTCCAGACGTTGGGTCCAACAGCGCGAATATCCACAACGGTCAGAATAAGAAGTAACTTCATGCGCTCTGAGCTTTGGACCAGTTTCACAAAGTCTTCAATGGTTTTGGGATCTGAAATATCGCGCTTGAATGCCACATTACTGAGCAATAGATGATGGCGCACAAGCCACGCAATGGTTTCGGTATCCGATGCGGACATTCCAAGGCGAGGACATAATTTTTCAGCGACTTCAGCGCCGAGGACAGAATGATCACCGCCGCGCCCCTTTGCAATGTCGTGCAAAAGAACAGCCATATATAAAACAGGCCGTGACAAAATTTTTGGCATTATTTTATGGCTAAGGGGATGCTCTTCGGCAAGCAATCCATCTTCGATTTGGGCCAGAATACCGATGGCCCGGATGGTATGTTCGTCCACCGTATAGACGTGATACATATCATGCTGCATTTGGGCAACGACGCGGCCAAAATCTGGAATAAAGCGGCCAAGAACACCCGCTTCATTTAACCGGCGCAGGGTGGTTTCAGGGTTCTTCCGGCTCGTCAGCATGTCCAGAAATAGCGTGTTGGCTTCTGCGTTAGTGCGCAATTTTCGGTTAATAAGTTTTAGGTTTTGCCGAATGAGACGCAGCGCATTTGGATGAACATCAAGCCCTTTCTGTTGGGCCAGATGAAACAAGCCCAGCATCTTTATGGGGTCTTGTTTGAAATCGTCATCAGACTGGACATTCAAACGCCCGCCTTCCACAAGAAAACCGCCCAATTTACGGCGAAGCAATCCAAAGGTAGGGATAGGGAGGCGGCTTTTCTTTTGCTGTTCAGCCTCCAAATTGGCACAGAAAATTCGGGTCAAATCGCCAACATTTTTGGCAATTAGAAAATAATGTTTCATGAACCGCTCAACGCCAAGCGTTCCGGTGTGATCTTTATACCCTAGTCGCTTTGCAAGTTCAGATTGCACGTCAAATGTCAGGCGTTCTTCTGGTCTATTGGTCAAGTAATGCAAGTGGCAACGAACAGTTCGAAGAAAGTTTGACGATTTCGCGAAGCGGCGTCGCTCGGCATCTGTAAAGACGCCAAGGGTTTGCAATTCGGAGACGTCTGTTGTGCTATAGACAAATTTTGCAATCCAAAACAATGTCTGTAAATCCCGCAAGCCGCCCTTACCCTCTTTCATGTTGGGTTCAACCACATAACGAGAATTGCCGTATCTTGCATGGCGATCACTACGCTCTTGTAATTTGGCTTCGATAAAGGCTTTGCTGTTTCCAGAAACGATATCTTTCAGGAATTTGGTTCGCATTTCGGTGAAAAGATCCTGATCACCCCAAAGAAAACGGGCTTCTAAAAGGGCGGTTTGGATGGTGATGTCAGTTTTAGCGAGACGAATGCATTCATCGGGGTTTCGGGTTGAGTGGCCAACTTTTAAACCCAAGTCCCAAAGCATATAAAGACAGAATTCAATAACCTGCTCTGCCCATGGGGTTTGTTTGTAGGGAAACAGGAACAGCAGATCCACGTCCGAGTGCGGTGCAAGTTCACCTCGCCCATACCCACCAACAGCGACAAGAGAAAGCTTTTCTCCCGGCGTCGGATTATTAAGAGGATAGACATATTGAACGGCGATATCGTAGATGGAGCGAATAATCTGGTCTATGAGGAATGCTGAGGCATACATAGACGGGCGACCTTTGTTGCTGAGCATAAATCGTTTTTGCACAACATCGCTGCCCTCTTTCATAACTTCTTTTAGAAGTGATAAAATGGCATTTCTAAATTCAAGGCCGCTAGGAGAATGTATCTCGCTCAGATCGGTAATTTTCGCGATCAGTTTTTTGCGGTCAATTATTTCTCGCCGGTTAGGTATTTTTTCCATGAACTGCTTGTCCGGTTTTACTTCTTGCACTGAAATTAAATGCCTCGTACTGTTTTTATATCATCGCGTTGTTAATTAACAGCAACGAGTTCCTTTCACGTTGAGACCTCACACAAAATGATTATAACAGCTTTTGTAAACGGCGCCCTTTTGGGCGGCGCTCTTATTATTGCGATCGGTGCACAAAACCTGTTTGTGCTGCGCCAGGGAATGGCGAAAGACCAAGTGCTGGTTGTGGCACTTTTAAGTTCGGTTATTGATGCGGGCCTGATCATCACGGGGGCGCTTGGACTTGGAAGTCTCATCTCAGCTTTCCCAATCGCGATCACGCTGGCTAGTGTCAGTGGCGCCCTATTCCTGATTATTTTTGGAAGCCTGTCCTTATACAAAGCCTTCGTGCCGCCGCTCACCGCGCAGGATCCGGGGGAACCCGTTACGTCTAGTTTTAAAAAAGCGGTGATGATGACGCTGGCTTTCGGGCTTTTAAATCCGCATGTCTATTTAGATACAGTTATTCTGCTTGGGGGGATCGCTGCGCAGTATGAGCTGGAGACACGGAAGTTTTTCGTGCTTGGTGCCGTGCTTGCGTCGTTTGGCTGGTTTTTTGCGTTAGGCTACGGCGCCCGAACCATAAGCCCATTGATGCGTCACCCATTAGGCGCGAGGGGGCTTGATTTAGCGGTGGCAATGATGATGTATTTCGTAGCGTCTGGACTAATTAGAGATCTGATAGCAGCGCACTAATTCGGCGCGCAGCAATCATCACCTTCCTGAATAGGTGGGCAAGGAACTGTTCCAAAACTGCAATAGACACAGCAATCGCCAGGGTTTGGTTTTAAAAGTGTCTTGCACGATTTGCATTCATAAAACCATTGGCACGCATCTGTTGGCATGGTTTCTTCTTCTTGGTGCGCGCATTTTGGGCAAGTGAGAACGGATTGTAATTCGGTCATCCCATGGCCTTTTTGCGGAATGAATACACGGTCAGAACGATAAATAAAGCGAGAGCTGGCAATAGAACAAAATCTGTTAGACCGATTAACGATGAAATACCAAGGGTCGAGAATATCACCACCAAAAGAGGTGTGAAGCAGCATATTGCAGTAACAATCGTTCCCACGATGCCGATTTTGAAGAATTTTTTATTGTCCATAATACAATTAGGCGCATTGTTTCAGCAGACC
>CAJXWA010000182.1 GCA_913062525.1 uncultured Alphaproteobacteria bacterium
GAAGACATTGAAGATGCAAAAGATGATGAAGTGAAGCGCAAAGCGCAAGAAAACAAAGATCATCTGGAACAGCTTCTCGAAGCACTGGGATAAGTTTCCGATACACCTGAGATTAAAAAAGAGGCCTGATAAGGGCCTCTTTTTTTGTGTCAAATTTGCCCAAGAATTCTGAATGCATAAGTAAGAGTTTAATGGGTTCCCCTCAAACAATCGCATAAGTTGGTTTACTTTTCATTTACTATTCCTTCCTATAGTGCAAGTGGGGTTTTTCCACATTTGTTGAATGCTAAGTCCAGTAGATAGATAGGTTTATGGGGATTTCGGAACTCATACAACGCAGATTCGGTTTTGACGAACTGCCGATTAACTTGCTTACTCTTCGTTTTAACGATAGGGAAGCTGAGGCGCGTCATACTGAGATTGAGCTCAATAAAGCTCTCCCAGTAATCCGCGTCGCCTTGACCGGTGGTTTTCTCATCTTTGCTTTGTTCGGCATTTTGGACTATTACGTCATCCCCGAGATCTACGAAATTGCATGGTCCATCAGATTTGCAATTGTTGGCCCGATTTTCCTTTTCACGGCCTTATCGACATTTCATCCGGTTTTGAGCAGGTTTGCGCAGCCGTTGTTTGCCTTTTGTATGTTTGCAACAGGGCTGGGTATCCTTGTAATGATTGCGCTTGCCAATCCCATAGGCGGTGCCGGGTATTTTGCGGGATTAGTCCCCGTGTTAGTATATTGCTGCTGTATTCCGCCCGTTCGATTTATATACGCAACAGCTGTGACCCTCATCTTCATGGTGATTTATCAGTATATTGTCTTGGTGTATAATCCGATCCCGCAAGCCACTTATGTGAGCAACAATTTCTTCTTGGTCAGTGTTGCTGTGATGAGTATTTTTGCCAGCTACATTCAAGAAATCGCGCGCCGCCGAGATTACATAAATATGGTGATGCTGGAGGATGAACGCAGTCGTTCAAATGTCCTTGCTGATGAAGCGGAGGCTGCGAACCATGCAAAGTCTGAATTTTTAGCTGTCATGTCTCATGAACTGAGGACACCACTAAATGCGATTATTGGCTTCTCTGAGATTCTGAAAAAAGAGATGTTTGGCCCACTGGGTAAAGATCAGTACAAAGAATATTCAGAAGACATCAACACCAGTGGTCAACATTTACTTAGTATCATTAATGATATTTTGGATTTATCAAAAGCAGAAGCTGGAAAATTGAAACTGTCTGAAGTTGAAGTTCAAATTATGGCGTCTCTCGCCTCTTCTCTTCGTATCGTCCGTGATAAAGCGACAGAGAAAAACGTCCGTCTGATGATGAATGTCCCGGACGTTGACTATGTGGTTTGGGCTGATGCGCGTTTGGTCAGCCAAGTGTTTTTGAACCTGTTATCTAATGCGATCAAATTCACACCCAAAGGCGGACAGGTTGCCATCAACTGCGACCTCAAAGCTGATGGGTCTCTCAGAGTTACTTTTGAAGATTCTGGGATCGGGATTGATCAAGCAAACATTGAAAAGGTATTTGTGCCTTTTGCTCAAATTGAAAGCGCCCTTTCCAGAAATTATGAAGGAACCGGTTTAGGATTGCCGCTTACGAAAAATATCATGGAACTGCACAGCGGTAGAATTAAACTGAAAAGCGTGTTAGGCCTTGGAACCACTGCTATTGTAGAGTTCCCTGCCAACCGTGTTGTACACGAAGCGCTCAATGGTCAGGATGAACAGGAATCCATTCAAGCCTAACCGTTACTGCTTAACCTTATTCAGGTTTCGTGACGATCAACAAATGGCAATGCCCTGTTGAATCTGCGAGGACCTCTTTCTTCGCATCCGGAATATTGTCAGCCATGGCTAACATCTCAGCCTCTGTCCGATATTCAAGCTTCCAATCAGTGATATAATCGAGGGCCCATTCAAGGCTGTCCTCACACTCGCGCATATTCCCAATTATGGCCGTACCGCCCGGATTAAGGTTTGCGTAAAGGTCAGTCATGAACCTTTTCGCCCGGTGAGGCGACAGGTAGTCAACGAGGCCGACCGTGTAGATCATATCCTTTTTACCAAGTTTGCTGAACAGCTTACCTGCAGACAAGAATTCCATGAAGGATGCGTTTAGGCAGCTAACACTGGCTTGACCTTTAAGCCTGGACACTTCAGGAAAGGAGTTTTCATAGGCACAGGAAAGGGCATCATGATCCTGATCGATAAGTGTAAAATTAACAGGCAGAGGAAGTTTAACTGCCTTGAGATAGTTGCTGACCTCTTGCGCAGGTCCGCAGCCGAGGTTCGCAACGTCAAATGAGTTTTTTCCGCGCTCGGCAGCATCTACTGCTAGGCGTGCGATAGCTTGTTTAACCATATCCATACGAACGGAAATAAACTGCCCCGTTGAATTCCCCAGCTGATGGCAAAATTTGTCATAAGCGGTATCGCCAGAAAGCGCGAGATTATAGAAAAAATTCATAATCTGAAAGTCACCGGGATATCCAAGTGGTTTGGAATAGGAGCGGTTCCAATTGGGCGCGGACATAAGTTCAGGTAACAGAGTGCTTTCTGTATAGCGCTTCGTCGCAGAAATTGCTGCCTGATCGCCCCTAAGGTTCTTAATGACTTGATTGCCAATTTTGTAAAATTCTTGCCATCTGTCAAATGCCATGTGTTCAGCCGCGAGGATGCTTTCACGTATACGGTCATTGCGTCTTGGGAAATCGACTGGAATTTCGAGTTCAATTTTCTCTAATGCAGATCGGGCAGATTTTAAAAGGAATACAGCATCTGCAATCATTTCTTTATATTCAGAGGGTACAAGTGAGCTGATATCCGCCATCTCACTGTTCAGTGTTTTTTTGAGAGAGATTTCATCATGCTTTTCAAGAAGCTCTGAAATATCTAGGAACCCTTCGGTGAGTTCCAACGCAACTTTTTGCCGATTGTTTAAAGGCTCAACGCGTCTAATTCGAGCTTTGCCTTGGAAGATTTCATCGGTGCCGAGATTAAGAGAGATCGGGAGATCTTGTTCTAGCGTATCATCCCATGTTGTTTTGGATGAACTAACAAATGACAAGCCACTCATGCTCATATCGAAAATTTCGAAGGAACCATCTCGAAAGTTTAACTGAGGCGTGCTATCTGCCATCAATACAGAAGCTTTGAAACGTTCTGCACGATAAAAGACTCTTTTACCTTCACCGCCTGTGAGTTCTTCGTAATGTTTCATGTCACTCTCACTTTTTCCGCTACCAACTAAAGCCAAAGAACTGAACCCATCGTTACGAATTTCAGTTTCTTAAAATCGCCATCTGCAATATGAACCGCAACCGGAACCAAATCATTTGCAATCAAATGTTTCGTTTTGGTGTTGGTTTTGCAAATACTCTTACACGCAATTGCTTATGGTTAAATTTTCCTTAATAAATTATATGCGCATTCATTTTGCAAAAACAACAACTTATGTGAAAAAATGAAACTCATGGGGAGAAAACCACAAGATATTGTGTCTCATGTTTAATATCGAACTAATGAATATATAAATCATATATTCTCGGTATACGATGGTCTTGAAGCTACAGGTAAGGAGTCATTTTTTCCACTAAACGCCTGTAAATCTCCCGTTTAAAGGGAACAATTTGCGCCACGAGCACGTCAGTTGTGGTCCATTTCCATGCTGAAAACTCTGGATGTTCAGTATTTATGTTAATGTCCGAATCAGAGCCGGTAAAACGAAACAGGAACCATTTCTGTTTTTGTCCGCGGTACTTGCCCTTCCATACTTTGCCAATCAAATGATCTGGCAGGTCGTAGGTTAGCCATCCATCCAGTTCGTGTAGCAGCTCAACTTTGTCTGTTCCAATCTCTTCCATCAATTCGCGTTTCGCAGCTGTCAACGGATCTTCACCAGGATCTATACCGCCCTGGGGCATTTGCCAATGCTCGGCTTCCATGTCGATCCGGGTCCCCACAAAAATGTCGCCATCAGAATTGGTCACCATAAGGCCAGCGCAGGGGCGGTAAGGAAGTCGGTTATTAGATGAACTCATTGTATTTCCTGCCGGTTTGTTACTGCGGAAACGGGCGCGAGAACGAACCCTTTCCTATTAAGTGTCTTTGCCCACTTGGAAATGCGCTCCAATGTCACCGGATAAGGGTATCCAACCCCAATAGCGGTCCCGGTAAGGCGGGCAATGCGTTCGAGTTCGGCTAGACGTTTGTCGATGGTATCGCGATCTGCTTTGTGATCAAGAAAGCGATTGTTGACGGCGACTGGAATATCTAAATTTGCCGCAACTTTCCCTGCGACACTTTTGGCCGATGTCCGGCCGTCCATAAACAATAGACCACGCTTTTTGATAATATCGAGGATCGGCGTTATATCTTCAGCCGACGCGGTAAAGCGGGACCCCATCTGGTTAGTAACACCTGTATATCCAGTGAAACGGCCTAATATCCATTCCAGACGGTTCAAATTTTCCCGGTCTGTCAGACTAGTCAGTAAACTATGGGGGCCTGGATCATTGGCTGGGTATCCAAATGGTTCCATAGGAAGCTGCAATAGAACTTCATGGCCCGCAGCCCGTGACTGGGCAACCCAGTTTTGGAGATCACGGGCATAGGGGTTAAACGAAAGGGTAACAGCGCCTGGAAGGTTTTGAATTACCGTCTGGGTGGCAGATGTACTCATTCCCATTTCACTCATGATGATGGCAATCCGCGGGCGATCAAGTGGATCCTCAAATGGTTTGGCGTAACTGCGCCATGCTGTCCGGCCACCAGGCCCAATGATTGGGAGCAATCCAAAATCAGAATTTTTTGTCAGTTCTGGGTCGGGGACTGCTGAAAGGGGCGCATCATTATTAGTCTCTGTAATGATCTGAGGCGGGGTCTCTTCGGCGGCTTCTTGAGGAACCTCTTCCACTTGCTCATCAGAGAGTTCAGGCTTTTTAGGCTCATCCACGGCGTGCAGAGGTTCGGCTGGTTTATGGTCGTTATCATCAGCGGTGTCTTCTCCATGGGCATCTACTTTGCCCGCTTCCACTGGCGTATGTTCTTTTGCTGCAGGTGCCACTATTTCGGCTGATTGGATGGGAGGATGCTCATTCGGCTTTGAATGATCGTCGGCGGCTTTTGCATGCTCATTTGAAGATTCCGTTTTTGGAATCTCTGAATGCTCAGGTTCTGTGTGTTTAGCAGTCTCTTCCTTTGGGGAATGGGTTGTCTTTGGTTGCGGATCTGCAGCGGGCGCATGAGCGTCTTTATGTTCTGCCGCCTCATCATCGGTTTTCGGCGGTGGATGATGTTCTTCCTTTTTCTCGGAATGGTCCCCATCATCTTTATGGGTTTGGTCTTCCTGTTCGGCGTGACCATCGGACTTAGCTTGGGGGGGGAGAATGTCAGTTTGCGCGGATATTAAGTCACCATGCGGTGCTTTCATATCCATCCAAAATGCCCAGCCCGCAAGCCCAGCTAATCCAAGGAAGAGCACGCTGTAAAGAAACGACAGCACCGGTAACCCTGTTTTGGTTGCCGGTGCTGTGCCTTTATTTTTTCCTATCTTTGCCAAGATAAACTCACTTTTCGAGGAGACTTACAAAAGGATTAATTGAAATCCTTCTTGGCAAACAGGGAAACACCTTTCAGCAGGTCTTTCGCACGAAGCAGTTGGTAATCAAGCAATTTTGCGGGAGCTTTAACGGCATCCCCTTTAGTTGCTTTCTTTTCCTTCGCAGCACCATTTTCCAAATGGTTCCGAAGATCTGCTTCTGAGCGACGTTTGCGCGTTTCTAGGACTTCCAAGCGTGCTTGCTTCACATCAATGTCAGGGGAAATTCCTTTCGCCTGGATTGATGAGCCTGATGGCGTGTAGTAACGGGCAGTGGTCATGCGCATGGCACCATTACCTTGCAGGGGCATAATAGTTTGTACGGAGCCTTTACCAAAGCTTCGTGTCCCCAATATTACAGCCCGGCGATGATCTTGAAGGGCTCCTGCAACAATTTCAGACGCACTGGCAGAGCCGCCGTTGATAAGCACAACAATAGGTTTGCCATTTACCACATCATCTGGTGTTGCGTTGTAACGCTGGGAGTCTCTGGCTTCGCGTCCGCGGGTTGATACAATTTCGCCTTTTGTCAGGAATGCATCAGAGACAGCAATTGCCTGATCTAACAGGCCACCCGGATTATTTCTAAGATCAATAATTAGTCCTTTGAAATCTCCGCCAGCTTCTTCGGTCAATCGTTTGATGGTTTTGCGAAGACCGCTGTCTGTCTGTTCTGTAAAGCTAGAGATACGAACATATAGAAGGTCTTCATCTTCAATACGGCCCTTTACGGACTGAACAGTTATAATGGCGCGGGTTATGGTGATTTCAACTGGGTCTTTGACATTCTCGCGGCGGATCGTCACAGAAATATCTGTATCCACCAGGCCACGCATACGCTCGACCGATTGTGCCAATGTTAGTCCAAGAACAGGTTCACCGTCCAAATGGGTAATATAGTCGCCCGCTTGAACGCCCGCTTTGGCGGCAGGAGTGTCATCAATAGGGGACACGACCTTAATCAGGCCGCCTTCCATTGTGACTTCAATACCTAATCCCCCGAATTTACCTCGGGTCTGAACTTTCATGCCGGTATAGTTTTTAGGGTTCAAATAGCTTGAATGAGGGTCCAAAGACGCCAACATGCCGTTGATTGCGGCTTCTATTAGATCGGCATCATCTACCCCTTCCACATAGTCTTCGCGAATTTTTGCAAAGACATCACCGAAAAGATTCAGCTGCCGATAGGTTTCGGAACTCGCAGCCACTTCATTCTTTGGC
>CAJXWA010000183.1 GCA_913062525.1 uncultured Alphaproteobacteria bacterium
GAGCTGATAACCTTCATTGATGCAGAAAAATCGCGCCAGGAATCCTGCCCCCAGGCATAGTTCTGGTTGATGCCGGCAATGCTTGCTGATTTGGCCCCGATTGAGCCGAGATAGCGGGCAGCAGCCACACTGTCCATAGTTGCGTGCCCGCCGGTACGAAATGTGTATTTTGGATCAGGAATGATCTCTTCAAAAATCTGAGGCGTACCGCAATCAAAAAGAATGGTCAGTTTTTTTTCTTCTTCAGCAATCGGGGCAATGGCTTTACAGCTACCGCTGGAGATGTAACCGACAATCATATCAACCTCGTCTTTTTGAACGAGCTTCTTGTAGTCAGCCACTTTTTGTTTGCTGTTTTCGTCAACAAAAATTGGATTAATCGTAGTACCCGCCAAGCCTACAGTGTTGTAGGGAGCAGGCAGAATACCGTCATTAATAGCTTGGACCATCAATTCTGCAGCATTGCGTGCTGGCACACCAAATGGTCCGGCAGCCCCACCTGATAAGAATGTTACGAACGCAATTTTAGCCGACTTATCATCTTGTGCAACAGAAGGAGCAACCGTTGTCACAACGCTCAACAGAGCGATGGTTGAGGCCACAGATAGCGACCTTGTCGCTTTACGAATTGTCTCAGTTGTCATTTTATGGCGAAGTGATTTCCGCATCTACTTTCCTCCAGGTTTGTCTGATTATCAGAAGTAGATATCCGTCGCTTAACGTAACTGATGTTTCTTCAACATCATTAGTTAGACGGTATCCTCCCACACGCTACATTTTCGAGCGCTTAAGACAAAAATACGAAGGATTGGGAGTGACAACAATTAACCCGGATAAAATAAATGAGCGATTTTCGATCAAATCATTAACTTTATGAGCGAAAATCGCTCATAAAGTGTTATGTACTCTATTTTTCTATAATTTTTGTTGGCCAGGTCTTTGGCGGATAATAAACAGACCACTCACCTAATTGAACTGTAGCCGGTGGGTAGCGGTTGTCAAAAATAGTTTTCCCAATCGCTTGAACCTGAAGCATTTGATGACTCTTCGGATCCATGTGCGACTGAAAGCCATCAGGATCTTCCGGAAGGGAAAGGCGCAGATGTTCCAGTTTCTGCCTAATCAGTTTTTTATCACTTACACCGCCAGCCTCACGTACGGCTTCCGCAATAGCAAGAATGCCGGAATAAGCCCCTTGAGCCGCATAACTCGGATAGCGACCCGTCTTTTCATAAAACCGGGTTACAAAGTTTTTATTCCGTTTTGTTTCAGGCCAGTTCAGATGATGGCGCGCCGACAGAACCAAACCCAACGGCATATCATTTCCAAGTTCAGCGAGAACTTCATAGTTTCCACCTGCATCAAAATTCATGAAAGTCATCGTTTTAAAAAGATCAAACTGTTTTGCCTGTTTGACAAACGTGACGAGATCCAGGCCCCAGTGCCCATTGACGACAATATCCGCATTACTATTTTTTAAATATTGGATGTAGGTCGTATAATCTGTTTCAAAAAGTTTAGGCCAGTATTCACCAACCACTTCCATATTAACATCATCAGCCTTCAAAAAATTCTGTAAGTCATCCCACGCTTGATATCCATAATCATAATCTGGGCCAATAAATGCAATTTTAAGTGGCCCTTTCCGACCTCTGTAATTTTCCGCTATGTATTTTGAACCAGCCAACATGGAAAGACGTGTTCCATTATTAACTCTGAAATAATAGGGATGCCAAGCCTCTGAAGCCAAACTGGGAGAAGCATGATCAGTACCGACAAAAAAAACTTGTTCCTCTTTGGCAAGCTGGGAAATAGTGAGGGCAATTCCAGAACTGACAACACCGCAAAGAAAGTCAACATTGTCACTTTCTACAAATTCACGTGCCATTTGAAGCGATCTGAATGATTTCGACCTTGTGTCTTTAATCACTATTTTAAGTTTTGGATATTTTACTGTTTCCGAAAATTTAAGAAATTCTTCTGCTAATTTTACAGCCGCGGCGCTATCCCGACCATAAAGGCCTCCCGGTCCTGTAAGAGGGTAGAGGCATCCAACTTTAACAACGTCCTCTGAACTCACGTTTAGGACTTCATCAGCTTGAGATATACCAAACACGAGCATCGAGTTGATCAGAAATATTATTGCTATTTTTCGCCAACACTTCATGACAAATTCAATTTCTGCATCCGGCGTTTCAAGGCGTGTCTTGATATGCCAAGCCGTTCAGCAGTCAATCCCTTTTTGCCACGACATTTGATCAACGCATCTTGAACCAGATCGCGCTCAATACTAATCAAAGACTCTTCTATAGTCTCCGTTTTTTTCAGATCCATACTTCTCATTTCAAGAGGAAGTTTCTCTTCCGTAATCGTAAGCCTTGGATAGAGTATTGTCAGACGTTCAATTAAATTCTTCAATTCTCGAACATTGCCAGGCCAGTCATAGGAACAAAAAATGTCGCGCACGGCTTTGGAAAAGCCAATAGGTGTTTCCCCGGATTGATTGGCAATTTTTTCAGCAAAATATGTACTCAGAAGCTCTATATCCGTCTCTCTTTCGCGAAGTGGTGGAATTTCAATAGGCATGACATTGAGACGATAGAAAAGATCTTGACGGAAAGAACCATCCTCAACAGCTTCTTCAAGTTTACTGTTCGTTGCAGCAATCACACGCACATCAGAATGATGTTCTCTCATTATCCCAATCGGTCGGTAGCTCCTTGTTTCGAGAAACGTCAATAGCTTGGACTGTACGCTGAGCGGCATTTCTCCAATTTCATCAAGAAACAGAGTGCCACCATTTGCGATTTCGACCAAACCTCGTCGCCTTGAAATAATACCGGGAATGGCGCCACGTTCGGCGCCAAACAGTTCCAATTCAATCAAATTTTCTGGTAATGTCGCACAATTTATTTCGACAAAAGGTGCCTCCCTGCCACTCCCTCTGACATGCAAGTCACGTGCAACAACAGCTTTCCCAACACCCGTTTCACCAGAAAGAAGAACCGTTTTCACCTGACTGGCAGAGACACGATCAACATACTCTTTCAGACTCTTTATAGAAGAACTGTTTCCAATAAACGTTGCGTCCTGTGTATACTTTTCCCGCAAGTACTGGATTTCTGACTTCAACTGTCGTTGAGAATTTGTCTCTTTGATCAGCAGTATCAATTCATCCACATCAAATGGTTTCGCCAGATAATCGGTGGCCCCCATCTTCATGGCGTTTACCGCGTCTTGAGTATCATCAAATGCTGACATCATAATGACGGGAATATCGGGAAGCTCGGCGTTCAACCATTCAAGAACTTCAAGGCCTGACATACCTGGCATCCTTACATCAAGGAGAATGATGTCTGGGCTTGATTTTTTGGCAAGCTTGCATCCGATGTGCCCGCTATGAGCCTCGATGCAATCAATCCCGGCCTGACGTAATGTGAAGACGAGAGACCGCGTCAGATTGATTTCATCATCAATGATAAGGATGTTCGTCGTTTTCATCTTTGTCCTGTAACCCGAATAGGGAATATCATTTTTACTGTAGTTCCATGAGCAAGTTCGCTCTCAATATCAAGCTTTCCGTTATTAGCTTCCACCAATTGGCTCGTAATTGAAAGACCAAGACCTGTTCCCTCTACACGCGTTGTAAAGAAAGGCCTTAAGACTTTGTCTCGGGTTTCATTATCCAAACCGATGCCATTATCTGTCACAGAGATTTCTGCATTTTCTCCATCTCTATGTGTACGTAGCGTCACATGTCCTCCATCTGGCAGTGCCTGGATTGCATTCAAAGTAAGATTTAACAAAATTTGCCGTAGATGGGCATGATCTATTTCAACTTCCAAAGCAGAATCTCCAAGCAAGTTAAAAACGACATTCTGATCGTGAGCCGTTGCCGCGGTAAGTGTTCTGACACTACGAAAGACGTCCCGAATAAGAACCATCTCTTTGCTTGGTTTTCGAGGCTTGGCGTATTTAATAAACTCACCAATCGTATCATCAACTCTGGTAATTTCATCTGAAATCACTTGATACATTTTCTGGCGCTCCGGGTTAGATTCGCCATAGCTCAAACCATGCACAGTAGTGACGATAGTCGCTAGGGGGTTGCGAACCTCATGCGCAATTCCAGCTGCCATATTGCCCAATGTTGCCCGACGTTCCACATCGACACGCGATTTGATCATCGCGCCAAGTTGCGAGCTCATTTTGTTAAATGACCTTGCCAATATACCGAGTTCACCAGGACCATTTTCGGAAACCCTTAGTGAGAAATTACCGTTAGAAATCGCCTGTGCACCTTCGCTTAAAGGCAAGAGAAAGCTTGTGAGCCGTTGGGACATTCGAATAAACAACCAAACAACGCCAAATGTTGAGAGCGTAGCAACCAAAAGCAGAATATATCTGATTTGAACGCGAGGCTCATCAAGTCGCCCTCCCCGTTCAACTAGATGTATTCTCCAACCCGGCATAATTTGTCGAGACGTCGCCAATATCTCTCCAGCGAAACTAGCCGTCCCAACCGCAGATATGTGAATTCTGTCAAAGATCACGACCTGTGGCTCATAGACGTTCGGTTCAAGCAGAGAGGCAGCCTGCTCCGTTAAGGAAGCAAGTCTCGTCCGGAGTGCTACTTGACCAATCTTTTCATGATTAAAATAAACGGGCATTCGAATGAGGAACCAACCGGGTCTTCCCTTGCTTGGAAGAACCGGTCCAAGAATTTCAACATTCTTATGTTGAACAATTGGGAGTGTCGCATGATCCAATGGTTTGGAACGGCTTTTTGATGAAGGAATCGTCCTGAGAACATTGCCGTGGGTATCAGAAAATTCTACCGAATAGATGTCAGGGCTTTCTGTTTCGAGAATCAGAAAATCAGACAGTTGACCTGACAGTTTCCCGTCATTGACATCCAAAAAAAATCTCGTTGTGTCTGGAAGATCCACAATGTTCTCTAATTGTTTGACGTGAACAGATATAAAGTTGTTCATCTTCACGGCCACAGATTCTAACCTTCCCTCCACTTTGTTTGTTATGAGACTGTCCAGAAGATTTGCG
The DNA here is from genome assembly GCA_913062525.1 of uncultured Alphaproteobacteria bacterium. GTDB lineage: Bacteria > Pseudomonadota > Alphaproteobacteria > Sneathiellales > Sneathiellaceae > Sneathiella. Next base: position 5,062 of record CAJXWA010000183.1, read on the forward strand.
CTATAGCGATCATAAAGGACCGCCATGATCACAAGCGGAAACAAAGCAACGATCAGCCCACTCCATAAGTATCGCTTGGCAAGGGTCAATTTTTGTAATTCAAAGCGCACCGTTCAAAAAAACTCCTCGTCAGAATGTTATCTATAAAAATAGCATATGAGTAAGCATCAACCTAAACACCTATTCCACTAATGCCCGGAGCCTCCCTCTCTTACCGTCTCTCACCGACAAGTGTCACTGATAGATATGAAGATAGCAATATCAGCGTTCTACAGTATTTTGATGAAGTTGATGGACGGGAACTCGCTCCCCTGATCGGTGTTGAAGATGTCAGGCTTGTCGTATTGGGTCAGCACCTCCTCGACGACTTCGATACAAAAATCCACTTCCTGGGTGATATAAAGTCGCCAAGCAAAGACGCCTCGAGTACACCAGTCAACGACCGCAGTTACTCTGCCTATGCAAAAAAAATCTCTACCGTTTATGCAAGTTAGGGGTGTTTGGATGAAGTAAATATTTAGTTCGTTGACGCCATTTCAACAATTTGACCGATGTACATTATTATTACGACGGCACTGATGGAGTGGATGCCTCCCTCCGACAGCATTAGCATATCTACTAACGCAGTGATTTCCGCAGAATACAGAATACAGAATAGGGATTAGGGATTAGGAGGTATCCACTCCATCAGTGCTCCGCCCCTCACCTCTGATACAGTTTTTTACCAAAATAGTACATTTGTGACATACTAACAGGCTGCAATCATCCTAGCCTCGAACTGTACTTATTGCGTAATGGCGTTAAAACAAAGCTCCACTCCCCAACCCAACAGATCTTCGTCGAAGTCGAAGGTGCTGTTATGGTGCCCTCCGCGTACGGGACAACCGAGAACCATGTAGGTGGCCTCCCCGCCATTCTCGTGTACGACCTTGGTCATGAACGTGGCATCCTCGCTGGCTGGAACGTGGTAACTATCGACAATGGCCTCCTTGGGTATTCCTAAAGATTGAGCGACTTCCCTCATTTTGGATGCGAGGTTGGTATTGTTGGGGTGATTTTCGAAGTGTGCTACGGGGGTGATCTCTGCGGAACAACCATTCATCTCTGCCGCTCCTTTTAAGATGCGCCGAGCTTCCTCGGCCATGTAGTCGCAGATCGTGTTTTCCCCGCCACGGACCTCGAAACGGAAAGTTACGTGATCTGCGACTACGTTATTCGGGTTTTCCGCATGAAAAGCCCCTACGTTTACGCGAGACATTCCGGCGCTATGACGGGGAATAGCATAGAGCGCCTGAACCGCCTGACAGGCCGCGAGCAAGGCATTGCGACCTTCCTGCGGTGCGTTCCCCGCGTGGCTCGCGCGACCAGTGATCGTGACATCGAAGATTTGTGCGGCAATCCAGGTGGCATTACAGACGAGTTTGCGCTCGCTGGTGATGCCGAGGTGCAAGGTCAAAAAGCTATCGACCTCTTTCATTTGTGGTAACTGGGCAAAGAGAACACCGCCGCCGGCTACTTCTTCAGCAGGCTGAAAGAAGAGATGCACCTGCCCCCGCAGGCTAGACTTTGATGCCGCCAGTCGACGAGCAAGACCAAGGCCGATGGTAAGGTGCCCATCATGGCCACAGGCGTGCATGACACCAGGGTTTTGCGAAGAGAAATCCTCATCGGACGGTAGGTGGATACTTTTTTCTGATTCCGTGATCGGCAGGCCGTCGATGTCAAAAC
>CAJXWA010000184.1 GCA_913062525.1 uncultured Alphaproteobacteria bacterium
TAAAAAAATTGATGCCGGTGTTGAACATATTGGGGGCGATGTCGTTCGGGCAGGAACAGGCGTTACGCTTATGCCAGACGATCTCCACAGTATTCATATCGCAGAAGATGCAAAAGTTCTGAATTTTCATATGTATGGGTTGGCTCTTGAGCAGCTCCCCGGCCGAAATTATTGGAGTGCTCCTAAAAAAGAATGGCGGACATTTCCTGCGCACACCGATATCCGCGAGGCCCGCGGATGAGCCATCAAACAGTATCAGCAGTTGTCATTCATGACGCCCTGAAAACAGACACGGAATTGGCCTTTTTGGATGTGCGAGAACATGGCGTTCACTCGCAAGGGCATCCTCTTTTTGCCGTTCCAGTCCCCCTCAGTCAGTTTGAGCTCAATATAGCGCGATTGGTTCCGCGAACCTCAGTGACAATCTACCTTATGGATCAAGGTGGGCGCGATGATTTAGCATTACGTGCGGCCAGTATTCTTAAGGAAATGGGGTACACCGATGTTTCTGTCCTGGAAAATGGGATATACGGCTGGCAGGAAGCTGGGTATGAGATTTTTTCAGGCGTAAATGTGCCAAGTAAAGCGTTTGGTGAATTTGTAGAACATACATATTCAACCCCCCATATTACCGCAGAACAACTTCAAGGGCGGCTCGATGCTGGCGAGAATATCACCATTCTAGACAGCCGGCCTTATTCTGAATACCACCGTATGTGTATTCCAGGCGGTATTGACATGCCGGGCGCAGAGTTGGTTAATCGGGTTTTCGAAAATATGCTGGACGAAACAACACCCATCGTTGTCAATTGCGCAGGGCGAACCCGAAGTATAATTGGGGCTCAGTCCCTAATTAATGCAGGCGTAAAAAACCCTGTCATGGCCCTTAAAGATGGAACTATGGGATGGTATCTCAGCGGTTATACCACCGAAAATGGGGCTGACCGTATCGCTCCCCCGCCCACTGCAGAAATGGCAGAGAAAAGTGGTGAAGCCGCAGAAGGTTTTGCCACTGAAATCGGTGTTTCTTATATTGAGAAACAGGATCTGGAAAGGCTGCAAGCGCAATCAAATGAGAAAACAATTTTCCTATTGGATGTGCGAACAGAAGAAGAGTTTTTAGAAGGGCATATTCCTCAAAGCCAACATGCGCCAGGTGGTCAGTTAGTGCAGGCAACGGATGAATATGTTGGCGTGCGCGGCGCAACTCTCATCTTGATCGACGACAAGAAAGTGCGCGCGTTGATGACAGCATCTTGGCTGAAGCAGCTGGGCGCACATCATGTGTATGTACTGAGCTGTATGAGTGATTTTGAGTTGGAGGCGGGTCCTGCTTTTCAAGTTGAAGTTCAAAAAACATCAGAAGTAAATGTGTTGGAGCTTGATGCGGTTATCCATTCGGGTGAGCCAATAGCTGTTATTGATTTGAGTAACTCTCTGCGGTATCGCAAGGGCCATATTCCAAATGCATTCTGGGCAATTCGATCAAGATTGGGATCTGACTTGTCATTCTTACCCCCTGTTGGCTTGGTGATTCTGACGGCGGATGACGTTCGCGTCGCCCATCTTGCCGCGGCTGAGGTGGTTGCTACTCGCCCTGAAGTTATTGTCCGGGTTTTAGAGGGCGGCAATGCAGCTTGGAAAAACGCAAACTTGAAGATGGAAATGGATGATACCTATTTGCTTAGTAAGGCCGATGACATCTGGTATAAACCCTACGACAATAAAGACAAAATTCGAGAACGAATGCAGGAGTATCTAGATTGGGAAACCGCACTTGTTTCGCAAATTGAACGGGATGGGACTGCCAAATTTAAAACAATAGATGAGTTGGCGCACAAGTGACATCTTGCAGAAAATTATGCAAGATGTCAGAATGAATAAAGTGCCGTACCGTTGGTGAGGCGGAAGCTTTGTGTTTTGCAAGGTGTGCACGTAGCGTAATACCCAATGGACGCAATAGACGTCCTGAAGATAATGGAGAAAACCCCAATGGATTTGTCGTTTACTGACGAAGAAGTCGCATTTCAATCTGAGGTTCGAGAGTTTCTGGAAGCTAACCTTTCGGCGGACGTGAAAGATCGTTATTCTCGCGGAATTCACTTTAGCAAAGAAGCTCAGGAACGCTGGCAAAGAGTCTTAAATGATAAAGGCTGGTTGGCACCAAATTGGCCTGTCGAATATGGTGGGACAGGCTGGACTGCAACGCAGAAATACATTTTCGCTCAAGAAATGGGCCGGGCATCAGCTCCGCCACCAATGCCGTTTGGCGTGAGTATGGTTGCACCGGTGATTTATACTTTCGGCAACCAAGAGCAAAAAGATTATTATCTACCCCGGATTTTGAAGTCAGAGGATTGGTGGTGCCAAGGGTACTCCGAGCCCGGCTCAGGATCAGATCTGGCGTCATTGAAAACCAAAGCCGTTCGTGATGGCGATGATTATATTGTCAACGGCCAGAAAATCTGGACCTCCCATGCTCAGCACGCAAATCTGATTTTCTGTCTTGTTCGGACAGATGGAGATGTGAAAGCACAAGAAGGTATTTCATTCCTTTTGATCGATATGAACACACCCGGTATTACGCTGAAACCTATTATCGGTCTGGATAAGGAACATACTTTAAACGAAGTGTTCTTTGATGATGTTCGTGTTCCCATTTCCAACCGTATCGGCGAGGAAAACAAAGGCTGGACGTACGCCAAGTTCCTCCTTGGAAATGAGCGCACGAGTATTGCTCGTATTGCACAGTCTAAATTGCGCTGCGAACATTTGCGCGAAGTTGCCGCGGCAGAGCGCGTGAACGGTGGATTGTTGCAAGACGATATTGATTTTATGAGAAAGCTCAATCAAATCGAAGTGGATTTGATGGCGCTGGAATATACAGAGCTTCGCATGCTCTCCAAAATTGAGCATGGGGAAACACTGACAGCTGAACCGTCACTGCTCAAAATTAAAGGCTCTGAAATTCAGCAGCGTCTGACGGAACTTTTGGTCGAGTCCCTTGGTATGTATGGGGCTGCTTATGAGGCCCTAGAAGTTCGAGAAGGACGTAATGATCAGAATTTTGCACCTGATTATGCTCACGGGCCAATGGCCGAACATTTATACTTACGTGCTGCTACAATTTATGGCGGCAGCAATGAAATTCAACGCAACATCATCTCCAAGATGGTTCTGGGATTATAAGGAATAATAAAAATGGATTTTGAACTTTCTGAAGAACAAGTTTTGTTGAAAGACAGTATTGATCGTTTCGTAAAGGACAATTATGGTCCTGAAGATCGGATCAAACTTTCGCAAACTGAATTAGGTTTTAGCCGTGATCATTGGAAAACAATGGCAGAACTTGGCTGGCTTGGTATGGCTTTCTCCGAAGAAGCTGGCGGATTTGGCGGCGGTGCTGTTGAAACCATGATCATGATGGAAAGCATGGGCCGCGGTTTGGTTCTTGAGCCTTTCGTGTCGACTGTATTGCTTGGCGGCGCATTGGTTGCAGAAGCCGGTAACGCGGATCAAATTGAAGCGATCATACCAGAGATCATCGAAGGTAACTTGATGATGTCATTTGGGTATGCTGAGGCGCAGTCTCGATTTAACCTCAATGATGTTGAAACCACGGCAAGTAAATCTGGCGATGGTTACATCTTGAACGGTACAAAAGCAGTCGTCTATCATGGCGGGACAGCCGATAAAATTGTTATTTCAGCCCGGACGAGCGGCGCCTCCCGCGATGCAGATGGTATCTCGCTCTTTATCGTAGATAGCAATGCTGCAGGTCTTGATATTCGCAGTTATGCAACTGTTGATGGTCAACGGGCTGCAGATGTACGTCTTGAAAATGTAACGGTTCCTGCCAGTGCGCTGATTGGTGCTGAAGGTGTTGCAAGCCCGGTTATTGAAAAAGTAATCGACGGTGCGATTGGTGCTATTTGTGCAGAAGCCGTTGGCGCTATGGCAGCAGCAAATGAAATTACCAACGAATACCTTAAAACACGGAAGCAGTTCGGTACTGCAATTGGTAAATTCCAAGTGCTACAACATCGTATGGTCGACATGTATATGGAAGCCGAGCAATCTAAATCTATGTCAGATATGGTTGCTATGAAGTTGGACCTTGGCTATGCAGATGACACGCGTAAAGCGGTCTCAGCAGCGAAGGCTCAAATCGGTAAATCTGCGAAATTTGTTGGTCAACAATCTGTCCAACTCCATGGTGGCATGGGTATGACTGATGAATATTCAATCGGTCACTTTTTCAAACGCCTAACAACAATTGAAATGTTGTTTGGAAATACGGATTTCCATCTGAACCGTTTTTCTAACTTGTAATCCAGAGTTAGGACACTTAATCAGAAAGCCGAAGGGAATACCTTCGGCTTTTTTTTATGAAAGACTAGCACATGAAATTCCCATGGATAGTGATCGCAGCTTTAATGGGCGGGAGCGCCGTTATTCTTGGCGCAGTGGGTGCTCATGCGGTCGTCGGAGATGAAGCCGGTCAGAGACACCACAATTTAGCAGTTACCTATCAGATGTTCCATGTGACGGCTTTAGTTCTGGTTGTTTATATTTTGGGCAAGAATAACCGCGGCGTTTTATTGGCAAATATTGGCGCAACGCTAATTACTGTTGGGGTGATTTTATTCTCAGGCTCATTGTATTACCTCGGATGGAGCGGCGAGAGCGCAGGGTATAATATGACCCCTATGGGCGGCTTAAATCTGATCTGTGGATGGATTGCTTTAGCTATAGCAGGCTTTCAAAGCTGGAGAGGTGAGGTCGTTGCCCAAGGTTAATCATTTCTGTCTAATTCAGTTCGAATGCTGAGGGCGAGTTCAAGCTTGTTGTAGGGCTTCACGAGCAAATTTTGTGTTAGTTTCTCAAAATCAGCTCGCTCCTCAATTCCGTCATGCAGAGTATTTTCATGGCGGCGGGTGAATCCACTGGTCAGGATAATTTTCACTTGAGGATGTGTCTTTCTTGCGGTCATGGCCAGTTGATAACCGTCAAAATTGCCAGGCATCACAACATCACTAAACATAAGTTGGATATTAGTAGTTTCCTCTAATATTTTCATGGCCTGTTCCGCATTGTTTGCCGTTAAGGTTTGATATCCCAACCCTTCAAGATAATTTACCGCAACATCAAGTAACTCAAATTCGTCTTCGACGATCAAAATGGTTTCTGATCCAATAGGTGCTGTCGAAATCGGTGCAGGTTCCGATTGTAGAATTGGAGTTTTGGACTTGATACGGGGAAAATATAGCCGAACAACGGTACCTTTTCCTTCCTCAGAGTATATCTTGATATGGCCTTGGCTGCGTTTGACAAAGCCATACACCATGCTCAAGCCAAGTCCTGTACCCTTTCCTTCAGCTTTAGTTGTGAAAAAGGGTTCAAATATCCTTTCCCTAATTTCCTGTGTCATGCCGGCTCCGGTATCGCTGATGGAGATCATGGCAAAGTCGCCAGCTTTACCCGATGGGTTTCTTTTGACGTAATTTTCATCAAGACTTTTGTTAGCCGTTTCAATAATAAGACTGCCGCCACCAGGTGTCGCATCCCTCGCATTCAGGCACAGGTTCAAAATGGCATCTTCCAAGTCGCCTGTGTTTAATTTCACGGGCCAGATGTCGTCTTCCAGTTTTGCATCCACGGAAATTGAAGCCGTCAGCGATCGCGACAATAACCCCATTAGACTGCTGATTGAGTCGTTTACATAAATTACTTGCTGTTCGTGATCTTCGTTTCGCGAGAAATTAAGTAGCTTGTGTGTGAGTTGTGCCGCTCGGTCTGTGCCTTTTAGAGCTTTATCAAGAAACTGTAACGAGACAGGATCATAGTTTTCTTGTTCTTGAAGCAGCTCAAGGTTTCCGATGATAATATTCAGGATATTGTTAAAATCGTGGGCAATGCCACCCGTTAGCTGGCCAACAGCATCCATTTTTTGGGATTGCCGTAGTTGCTGCTCTAATTCAAGGCGTTCTTTATCACTCCTCTTGAGTGCCGTTATGTCAGTAGAAATACCACAAACGCCGTACATCACTCCTTTTGAATTTAGGAGTGGGAATTTGATGGAAATATAAGTTTGGTTTCCATCTTCATGAGGAGTGATTTCCTCACGCTCAATAGGGAGGCCACTCTGCATGACTTCTCGGTCATTCTCTCTGAAATTATCGGCCACCTCTTTTGGAAACAAATCATAGTCTGTTTTACCTATAAAATCGTCGCTTTTGACTTTGAGTAAATTTTCGTAATGCTTGTTCACAGACAAGTAGTGCCCGTCCATATCTTTCACAAAAATAATGGCATTGGCATTGTTGAAAATTGCTTGTAGCCTCTGTTCACTTTGCTCCAGAAGCATTGTTCTTTTTGCAACCCGTTTTTCTAGTTCAATATTCACCAGTAGAACTTCGTTTTTTGCATCAATGGCTACACGTTCAAGATCTTCAGCTATAGTAGATTTTTTCTCAAGTTGATCGATAGCTTCCTGGATATTATTGACCATTTGATTGAATGAACTAGCGAGAATTCCAATCTCATCAATCTTCTCTTTAGTAGTCTCATATACGTGTAGCTCACCTTTTTTGTTTTTGGCTGCGATGACTGAAAGCGCCTGAATAGGGGAGAGAATATTTGTTACTAAACGGGTCGATGAAACAACGACTATCACTGTTAGAATGAACAATAATGCTGTCATGGCAATAATATGATATTTTATGAGATCTGAGTACCTCGTCTGTATTGTGAGTGTT
>CAJXWA010000185.1 GCA_913062525.1 uncultured Alphaproteobacteria bacterium
GTTATCCAGTATATTGGATTTTTTTAAAATTACCAGTGAGAAAAGAATATGTTTACGATAGCCAAAGCCAAATCGGAATACGGTATCTGGTCTTCTGACCAGCCTGCACTACCTGCGCCGGGCCGTGGTATGGTTATGGTGGATGTCATCGCTGCTGGTATCTGCGGAACCGATTTTCATATTTACAAATGGGATAAATGGTCTTCTGGGCGGATTAAGACGCCAATGACCATCGGTCACGAGTTTGTTGGCCTCATCAGTGCCATTGGCGATGAGGTTACCGGTTTTGAGGTTGGCCAAAGGGTTTCGGCTGAGTGTCATATTGCGTGCGGAGAATGTGGTCTTTGCCGGACAGGCAATGCTCATATTTGCGAAAAGACGGAAATTATAGGCGTCGATAAAGCTGGAGCATTTGCCGAACAAGTTGTAATCCCTGCGACCAATCTGTGGAAAGTTCCAGATATCATTCCTGACCGTCAGGCTGCCGTGTTCGATCCTGTTGGTAACGCCATGCACATGGTTTCAACCGCAGAAGTAACTGCGCGGGATGTACTTATTGTGGGCGGCGGGCCGATCGGTTTATTTGCAGCGGCGATTGCAAAAGCACATGGGGCCCGAACCGTCGCAGTACAGGAACCCAACCAAGCCCGCGCAGCCATTGCAGAAAGTTTAGATTTAGATCTGGTAGTGAACCCTCGCCACGACGACAGCCGATCAAAGATACTTGAATTGACCAATGGTCACGGTCCCAACGTTGTCTTAGAAGTGAGCGGAAATGGACGGGCGCTCAATGACGCGCTTGATGTCGCGGCCCCCGGTGCAACGGTCGCATTACTTGGTATTCCGGGCGGTCCCGTTGAATTAGATCTTGGCGCAAAAGTGGTCATGAAGGGTATCCGACTGTTTGGTGTAACGGGGCGGCGTATGTATGAAACTTGGTATCAAGTTGAAGCATTTATGCTCAAAAACCCAGATCTCATAGACAAAGTTATAACGCATATTCTTCCGGCCCGAGAGTTTGCTGAAGGATTTAAACTTATGGAAGAGGGGGCTTGCGGTAAAGTCGTTCTCGATTTTCAAAGCCTGAAAACAGGAGCAGTTAAATGAGTGTAAAATTGTTAAATCGGTTAGAAGGTGCGCTTGAGCAGGCTGAGGAAAACGGAACCTATAAACATTTGCGATTTATTGAGGGTCCAATCGGTGCTGAAATTCAATTGGAAGGCCGGGATCATATTTCTCTATTGTCATCGAATGATTATCTCGGTCTTGCCAATCACCCAGAAGTCGTCGAAGCCGCACGTGATGCGCTCTTGAAATATGGTGCAAGCACCGCCTCTGTCAGATTTATCTGTGGCACACAGGATATTCATCAGCAATTGGAGACGGCTCTTGCCAACTTACATGGTACGGAGGCGGCGCTCACATACTCGTCTTGTTGGTCGGCGAATACGGGCCTTTTTGCGGCCATTTGCGAGGAAGGCGATGTGATCCTTTCCGATGCCTTAAATCACGCGAGTTTGATTGATGGGATTAGAGCAACTGGAAAAGGCGTCGTTCGCAAAGTCTACAAACATGCAGATATGGCTGATTTAGAACAGAAGCTGATTGAATATCAATCCGCGCCCTCGCGTTTAATCGTGACAGATGGCGTGTTTTCTATGGAAGGCGATATTGCACCGCTCAAAAATATTGTGGAATTGGCTCGGAAATATGATGCACTCGTTGTTTTGGATGACAGTCATGGCTTGGGTGTGCTGGGCAAAACGGGACGCGGAACCGCAGAGCATTTCGGTGTGATGGATGGCATTGACATCTTTACAGGCACACTTGGAAAAGCGCTTGCGGCCGGAACAGGTGGGTTTGTTACGGGACCAAAAGCGATTACGGAGACCCTTATTCAAAAATCCAGACCGCATCTTTTCTCCAATGCACTTCCGCCGAGCGTAGCATCCGCTGGTTGCAAATCAATTGAGCTGCTTCTTGAGCATCCAGAGTGGGTGCAAGAGTTACAGGAAAAGGCGCTGTGGTTTCGCAATCATTTGAAATCTCTGGGACTGAACCCACTAGAAGGTGATAGCGCCATTGTGCCTGTGATTTTGGGAGAGACATCTACAGCGATTAAGATTGCTGCAGATATGTTGGTAGAGGGCGTGTTTGTAACGGGGTTTGGATTTCCTGTTGTACCAGAAGGTGAAGCCCGGCTTAGATTCCAAATTTCACATGCACATAACAAGGATCAATTGCTGAACGCTGCAGCTAAGCTAAAGGCCTGCCTCCGTTGAGGAGTAGCCTATTAGAATTCGGACCGATAACTAAGAATTGATAAATATTATTATTTTTAACAATTATTAATTATCAATAAAAACAAATGCTTAATGTATATTTTGAACCTATATATCAAAATGCACTTACTTGATTTTATTCTAATAAACACCACCTTACGATTAGGACTTCTCTCTAACGCCGGTAGTCAAAAATTGGCTATCCAAAGGTGGAGCAACTAGATGAGTAAGAAACGGGATGATTTCAAAGAAATAATAAAACAAGAGCAAGCTGAGCGGAAAAGTCAGATTTGGAGCGGTAGTTTTCTTGACTATTTGGAGCTAATTCGAGAAACGCCAACCACATATGCACTCTCTCATCGCCACATGTATGAGGTCATCTCCGCAGCGGGCGAAATCCCATCAGATGAAAGGGATGACAGTGCGAGAAGTTTGAAATTGTGGGGGGATACGCCTCCTAGAATGTATAACTTCTTCAAAAAGGAATTTTTCGGAGTTGAAGTCGCCCTAGAGAAAATCGTCCGGTACTTCCATGCTGCTGCCATGAAAGGGGAGGAAAGCAGGCAGGTTTTGTACCTAATGGGCCCTGTTGGAGCTGGTAAAAGCTCCATCTCTGAGCATTTGAAACGGGGATTAACTGACGCACCGCCCATTTACGTGATCGACGGATGTCCCATTAGAGAAGAGCCGCTCCATCTTATTCCAAGGCCACTTCGCGATAAGTTTAACGAGATGCTTGATGTGCAGATTGAAGGCGAATTGTGTCCTGTTTGCCGCCATCGGCTTGAGCATGAGTTTGACGGAAAATACGAAAAATTCCCAGTGACAACTAGCACGTTTTCCAGAATGCACCGCCGAGGAATTGCCGTTGTTCCGCCGGTTGATCCAAATAATCAAGACACGTCGGTTTTAATTGGCTCAGAAGATATCTCCAAACTCGATCAATTTTCAGAAGGGGATCCGAGGGTTCTTGATCTGAACGGCGCATTTAATGCTGGGAACCGGGGCATTGTTGAGTTCATCGAAGTCTTTAAGAATGAAACCGAATATCTGCATTCAATTATCACAGCAACCCAAGAAAAATTTGTGCCGGCCCCGGGTCGTCACGGGACAATTTACGTTGATAGCGTGATCCTCGCTCATTCTAACGAAGCCGAATGGCGGCGATTTAAAGCCGACCATACGAACGAGGCCATTTTGGACCGGATTGTAACCGTCAAAGTGCCCTATAACCTTCGCTTAAATGAGGAGGTCAAGATTTACGAAAAGATGCTGGGCCGATCTGGTTTTAAGTCTCACATAGCGCCGCATACTTTGGAAGTTGCGGCCATGTTCGCCATTATGAGTCGACTTGAAAATTCGCCCAAATGTGACGTTGTGACCAAGATGCGCCTGTATAACGGTGAAGATGTTGTCGAAAAAGGACGTGCAAAAAAAATCAATATTGGTGAACTTAAAGATGACGCAACAACTGAAGGCATGACCGGTATATCACCGCGGTTCATTATGAAGGCGATTGATACCGCGCTAACAGACAGTGCCGAAGGAATTACGCCAATTCATATTCGTGATGTCATGATTAATATGGTGAAAGATATGGAATTTGCAGACGACATTCGCAAAAAATATCTAGAACTTCTGCAAGACACTATCCATAAAGCTTATCTTGAGATCCTCGAAAAAGAAATCACGAAGGCGTTTGTTTTTGCCTATGAAGAACAGGCGGAAACTCTCTTTCAAAACTATCTGGATCATGCAGAAGCCTATGTGAATAAAACGACTTTAAAAGATCGAAATTCCAGTGATGCAATGGAGCCCGATGAAGCTTTCCTTAAAAACATCGAAGAGCAGATAGCGATTATCGGATCTTCTGTTGATGGCTTTAGGCAAGAGGTGATTTCATATTTGTGGGCGGTTGGCAGACGAGGGAAGAAAGTCGACTACAGAAGTTATGATCCGCTTCGGGAAGCTATTGAGAAAAAACTCATGGAGTCTGTTCGAGATATTAGCCGGATTATTACAAAAGCCAGAACACGGGATGAAGACCAACAAGACAAATTTGGTAGCCTCGTGACGAATATGATTGACCGTGGCTACAACGAATATTCCGCCGATGTGGTGTTGAAATACGCGGCAAATCACCTTTGGAAAGATTGAGGAGGGGATCATGGGTGCTGTTTTCCGCCCCTATTCACCGACAGACAGTATGCAATCTGATCGGAGCTCTGGTGATCGCCAAAGACACAGGCAGAAATTAAGAGAAGTTCTGAAAGGCAACATTGCTGACGTCATTTCAGAGCAGTCTATCATTGGCCGTGGACCAGACAGTATCGTTAAAGTCCCCATTCGCGGAATTAAGGAATATCGGTTTGTATATGGGCAAAACCAGCCACGTGTGGCCCAAGGTAGCGGTGAGAGTGAGGCCGGACAAAAAGTTGGTAAGGCTGAAGGACAAGGTACGCCTGAAGACGGGAAAGCTGGTAATATGCCAGGTGAAGATTATTACGAAACTGATGTGACATTAGAAGAGCTAGTAGAAATTATGTTTGAAGATTTGGCCCTGCCAGATCTTGAAAGCAAACCGCTTCGCGCCATTGAAGCCGAATATACTCACAAACGAAGTGGCACAAAAAGAGTGGGTATCAGGGCACAGTTAGATAAAAAGAAAACTGCGAAAAACCGTATAAAAAGACGCTTCTTGAAAGAGAAGATGGACGATGGAGTAGAAGATGCCGCAACTGAAGAGTCGGTAGCTGAAAAGAAACGGTTTCCATTTAATCAAAAAGATTTCAGATATCATCGTCATAAGCCGGATATTCGGTACGAATCCAACGCGGTAGTTCTGTGCATAATGGATACATCAGGGTCGATGAACGTGATGAAGAAGTATCTTGCACGGTGTTTCTTCTTCTTATTATATCAATTCGTTCGACTGAAATATCGTCAAACCGAGTTGGTGTTTATTTCCCATGACACGGTTGCCAAGGAAGTGAATGAAGACGATTTCTTTCATAAAGGGGAATCTGGAGGGACAATGATATCTTCTGGTTATCAAAAGGCGCTGGATATCATTCAAGATAGGTTCGATCCCTCCCTTTGGAATGTTTATGCGTTTCATTGTTCTGATGGTGATAATTTTCAAGAAGACATTCCAAAAACAATGGAACTGGCTAAAAAGCTGTGTGAAAACTGTAATCTGTTTGGTTATGGCGAAATTAAACCAACCGGGTCTATCGCTTGGGGAACGCCGATGCTTGAGAAATATGACGAATTCATCGCCCCAAATTTTACGACCATATGTATTACGTCGAAAGCTGATATTTGGCCGAAATTCAAGGCATTTTTATCCCGTGAACGTGAAAAATCTCCCAGCGTTGATGCTGACGCGTTGGGGTGGAGGTAATGTCCAATGGCGCGCTCATACGACCTTAAGGATCTAGAGAGGTGGGAAGCTCGTGTTTTTGAGAAAGTTCAGGAATATGGCCTCAATTGTTATCCACAAGAATTTGAGATATGCGACCATGTCCAGATGTTAGGCATGATGACCTACCACGGTATGCCCTCCCATTATCCCCATTGGTCATTCGGTAAATCCTTTGAACGCACAAAGACCATGTATGATTATGGGGTGCAAGGGATCCCCTATGAAATGGTCATTAACAGCAACCCCTGCATCGCAGGCCTAATGCGGGACAATTCCCTATGTCTGCAAATCCTCACCATGGCGCATGTTTATGGACATAATGATTTTTTTAAAAACAATTTTACATTTGCTCACACGCAAGCGGATTTGATTGTTGCCAGATTTAAATCTCATGCAGATCGGATCAGAAGTTACGTGGAGGACCCCTCTATTGGTCAGCAAGCTGTTGAAGAGATATTAGACGCGGCACACGCTTTATCGTTCCAATGCCAAAAAAACCAAGCCATTAAACGCAGATCACCAGAGGAACAAATTGAAAAGGCAATCGAAAAAGAACTGAAAACTGAGGGTGATGTCTCTGACGCCATAAAAGAAATTGAGCAACGTTTCCCCACTGAACCTGAAGAAAACATACTGCTTTTCATCAGAGATAATAATCCAAGGTTAAATGAGTGGGAGAGAGACCTGCTGACGATTGTTCATGAAGAAGCGATTTATTTTCAGCCGCAGATGGAGACTAAAATTATCAATGAAGGGTGGGCTTGCTATTGGCATCGCGAAATAATGAACAGCTTGGAACTCCCGACAGATATCCATATGGAATTTTTGGTTCGCCATAATCAGGTGGTTAGGCCCATTCCAGGTGATATCAATCCCTATAACGTTGGCCTTGCCTTGTGGGACAGGATAGAGGAAGTCGAGCTGGGCGAAGTGCGAAATCATAACGCCGACCGGCAACCAAAAGATATTCGAGACAAGCTGTTTGAAATTAG
>CAJXWA010000186.1 GCA_913062525.1 uncultured Alphaproteobacteria bacterium
GCTTTCATTCCGTAATCTTGTGCGAGGATCCACTTGTCGCTTTTGTTTCGAAACAAAATCCGCTCGCCGCTCGCGATGGGATTACTCTAAAAGAGTTATCTGACGCCCCCTTAATTATCCGGGAGCCCGGTTCGAGAACTCGCAATCAAACAGAACGTGAATTTGAAAACGCAGGCCTTTCCATCAAAATCGCCATGGAAGTTCAAGGTCGGGAAGCAGCTAGAGAAGCCGTCGCCGCCAACATTGGAGTGGGCATTGTTAGCAGGCCCGAATTTGGCCATGATACCCGACTTGCAGCGGTCCCATTAATTGATTGTAACGCTACGATGACAGAATCTCTTGTGTGTCTTAAGGAAAAGCGACACTTGAAAACCGTCAAAGCCTTCTTCAACACCAACAGCACGCCGGCCGAATAAGCCACCCGCCAGTACGAAGGATCTTCTCTTGTCACTCACTGTCACTTTATTAGTGTTATTGTCTGCGGCCCTACATCCTCTATGGAATGTCATGGTCAAAAAGGATCCAGAACCAGAGGCTGCGTTTATTTCGATGGCCTTCATGATTGGCTTTGTCGGGCTTATTCATGGATTGATCATCGGTGCAGATTTTTGGCTAGGTCCTGACCAATGGATGCTAATCCTCGTCTCTGTTTTAGGGCAAATGCTGTATAGTCTCGCTCTGGTCGCGACACTGAAACGGGGTGACTTATCGGCGTATTATCCGATCATTCGCGCCTCTCCGGTGTTTATTGTCACATTCAGTTTTTTGTTTTTGGGTGCGAGTTATGACTTGCCTGTACTGGGCGGTATTTTTCTAGTAATTTTTGGCGCGGTTCTTTTACTATATCGGCGTGGCGTCAACATATTTGATGATACAAAGACCTTATCACTCGCAGTACTTGCTCTTTGCGGAACCGGAATATATTCGCTGTCCGACTCTCAGTTGATGCAACAGATTGAACCCCCGGTCCTATTTTTCTGGGTACAGATAATATGCTGGCCACTGTTAGCTCTGGTCTATGTTTTGAATGGAAATAAACTGCCGACGGCCATGGGACTTGCAAGGATCGTTAAATCCCCGGTTCTTCACTTTAAATTGGTGGCCTGTATTTATGGCTCATACGTCCTGATACTTTTGGCTTATTCTCAAGGCGGCGATGTCGCCGCCGTTACAACTGTTCGTCAGGCCTCCATTCCTCTATCCGTTATTTTAGGTGGCTATTTCCTAAATGAAGGGGCCATCGCCAGACGGCTTGCAGCATCCGCCATACTATCACTTGGCATCATCACGGTCGTCATGAACGCATAAAAAGGCCGCGCAAATAATGATGCGCGGCCTACTTTTTTTCCCAGAAACGTTTTAGTCAAGATCGCCTTTAACCGCTTTCAAGAAGACTTCTGTATACTCTTCTGCCGTTAGGGCAATCGGGTTGCCTCCAGCTGTTGGGTCCTTAATAGCCATTTTGCCAACTAGATCTGCTTTTTCGTCGCCAATGTTAAGGGCGCCCAAATCATTTGGGATATTGAGTTGCTGGCGCAAATCTAAAACCCAGCTAAGGAAGCCGTCAAAATTCGCTTCTTCCAACCCAATGAACGATGATAAGCGAGCGATACGGGTTTCAATTTCTGGACGGTTACGGATCAACACATAAGGCATCAAAATTGCGTTAAGCAAGCCGTGATGCGCATCGTACAGCGCACCAAGTGGATGCGCTAGGGCATGCATTCCACCGAGCCCGCGTTGAAACGCTGTTGCGCCCATGGTTGATGCGATCATCATCTGACTACGGGCAATCAGGTTTGTTCCGTCATTGACCGCTGTTGGCAAGTATTCCTTCACAAGGCGAATACCTTCAACCGCAATCCCTTCTGCCATAGGATGATAGAAAGGAGAGCAATAGGCCTCCAGATTATGCGAGAGAGCATCCATGCCCGTTGCTGCCGTAATATGAGCCGGCAATCCAACGGTTAATTCAGGGTCAGCCACAACAATTGATGGCATCATTTTTGGATGGAAGATGATTTTTTTGACGTGGTTTGCAGCATCTGTAATAACCGATGCCCGGCCAACCTCAGATCCAGTACCAGACGTTGTTGGAACCGCAACAATTGGCGCAACACCTTCAGGCTTCACCTGCGCCCAGTTATCACCAACATCTTCATAATCAAAAACATCACCGGCTTGACCGGCCATAAGTGCAATCGCCTTGGCAGCATCAAGACCAGAACCACCACCAAATGCAATAACACCGTCATGACCATTTTCCCGGTAAATAGCCACTCCGTCCCCAACGTTTTCGCCGACGGGATTTGGTTTAATATTGCTAAAAACACCACAATCCAATCCGGCGTCTTTGCAGGAGGCAACCGCATCACTGATCATGGGCAAACCTGCCAATCCTGGATCCGTAACCAGCAAAGGTTTTTTCATTCCCAGCTCTTTACAAGCGGCACCAATTTCCTGCGCCCGGCCAACGCCAAAGCGCACAGCTGTGGGATAATTCCAGTTACCAGAAAGCTGTTCGATAGATAGAGACATAGTACAATCCTTAAATTTTTGTGCGCAAGTGGTAGGATTTTGGCCGTGTAAGGCTTTCAAAGCCAACACTTGAAAGGGTGCAACCTCGACCTGAATTTTTAACGCCAGTCCAAGCAAGGGCTGGATCAAGGTAATCACATCTGTTCATGAACCAAGTTCCGGTATTAACCTGATCTCCAATTTCGATAGCTGCTGCTTCGTCATTGGTCCAGACAGATGCCGTCAATCCAAATTCACTGTCATTCATCAACGCAATGGCTTCCTGATCTGACGAGACTTTCATAATGCCGACAACTGGACCAAAGCTTTCTTCTGTCATCACACGCATTGTGTGGTCAACATCAACCAAAACTTGCGGCGCCAAATATGGTGTTCCTTCTTTATCTGCGGGGAAACGACTCGCATCAATCAGAGCTTTACCGCCTGCGGCAACAGCATCTTTAATCTGACCACGCACAAAATCTGCTGCTTTTGCGTTCACGCACGGGCCCAATGTTGTATCTGCGTCGAGCGGAGAGCCCAATTTATAATCGTTTACAGTCCGAACAACATTTTCAACGAAAGCATCATAAACATCCTCATGGACATAAATACGTTCGATACCGCAACAGGATTGGCCAGAATTAAACATGGCCCCATCCACAAGATTCTCCGCAGCATAAGCAGGATCTGCATCACCGCGAACATACGCAGGATCTTTACCACCCAGCTCCAAACCAACACCAATGAATTTCCCAACTGCCGCCGCTTCAATAGCAGCACCGCCTGGAACAGATCCTGTGAAGGCAACGAAATTAACGCCACCAGACTGGATGATCTCAGCCGCCAACTGATGGGTGGATACCACGAGCTGAAATAGGCCTTCTGGCAAACCAGCTTCGACAAATGCTTTTTGCATTGTCTCTCCGCAGAGATGCGTTTGCGTCGCGTGTTTCAGAATAATCGCGTTTCCGGCTAGCAATGCCGGCACAATGGAGTTTACCGCAGTCATATATGGGAAGTTCCATGGCGCGATTGTAAACACAACACCAACAGGTTCGCGCTTGATATAACGCGTAAAACCTTCTTTTTCTTCAACAGCCACAGGTTTAAGCGATTCTTCAGCAATCGCAATCATATGACTTGCCCGTTCATTAAAGCCGCCGACTTCACCAGCACCGAAACGGACAGGGCGACCCATTTGCCACGCGAGTTCACCTGCAATTGCATCTTGTTTTGATACAAAATTGGCCACACATTTTTCAAGCAATGATGACCGCTCAGCAACAGATTTCAACTTCCATTCAGCTTGCGCATTCTCTACATTTTTAATCAACGCTGGAATGTCGTTAGATGACATATAGGGGCGTTCAAGATAAAGGCTGCCGTCAACGGGGCTGTAACATTTTAAACTATCAGACATTTATAAAATCCACTTAAACAGGAAGGTCATATTAAGGTTGATCGCTCAACACGTAATTTGATGTTATTTACTCATTTTAGTACCCACACCTCAACCCCTTTTTCACATTTCCCATAAAGGCATAGGAGGCTTCAGGGGCATATCATCAAAAACTCAACATTATTTTCAAATTTAGTTGGACTTCCACATTCTTATTTGGAATTTCCTCATTTTGTGCTACACGCGAATATGGGTGAAATTAAAGTGGATTAAATTTTGATGATTAAACAATCAAAACGGCAGCTGGAAATTATGAAAGTGCTGCAGGTCAGAAAATCATGCAGTGTAATCGAACTGGCCGAACACCTGAATGTTTCTGACGAGACTATTCGCCGAGATATTAGGCAATTAGCTTCCACTGGTGCCGCTGAAAAAATCCATGGCGGCGTCATGCTACCTCATAATTCACTAGAACCTCCTTTCCTGAGCCGCCTGCAAGAGCAACGCGATGAAAAGCAAAAAATCGCAAGACTTATTGCGAGCCTTATAAAAGATGGTGAGACGTTGTTAATCGATAATGGCAGCACGTCTTGCTACTTCGCAAAGGAACTCATTCCATATAAGAACCTCCGAATTGTCACCAATTCCACGGAAGTCGCCCGCGAGCTATGTTCGCGTAACCATAACCGTGTCTTTATGGCTGGCGGGGAAATCAGATCCGATGACAGCGCGGCTTACGGTGCCTCAACAGTAGCTTTTGCCAAACAGTTTATGACGCAAAAAGCGATTATATCCATGGGATCCCTTCATGCAGCGCAAGGATGTCTAGATTTTGATTTATCTGAGGCTGAATTTAAACGGGCAGTTATTCCGCAAACTGAACAGCTTATCGTCGCGGTTGACCACACCAAATTCAATAAACCCGGCGTGGTCAATGTCTGCGCTTTAGCCGACATTGACCTATTGATTACGGATCGAATGCCCCCTGATGAAATTGTTGATCAAATCGGTGCCAGCAAAATCAAGGTTGCCGTATAATTATTTGAGGCAATATATTTTCATAATTAATTGGCGTTCGGAAGTATTTTGGCAGCGATCCAGTTTCTCACTTCCAGCCATTTAACGTCCGTATTTAAGACATCATCATCAACGCCCATTTGCCATCGTAAATCAGAGCGTGCGGGTTCTTGATGAAGGGCTTCCATCTTTTCAATGAAGATGTCTGCTTCTGCAACTGTTGCGAAGTTCCCTTGCGCTGTTAAAGCCTCCCGGCGCCAACGACAAAGGCTTGCGATTTCATGCAAGTCATACTCCGGGTGGTATTGCACCGCCCAAAAGCTGCCTCCCCGATAAGTCACGTCTACTGCTTGTATAGACGTAAATGCATTGCCCGCCAACGAAACTGCGCCGCTTGGCAGATGCGTGATTTCATCTTGGTGGCTGGTGTAACCATCAAACACAGTTCGTTTACCAGCATAAAGCGGATGGCCTCGACCCTCTGCACTCAACTCGATTTTGCGCGCTAAGCCAAATTCACGACCTCGTGGATTAGGGGCGCATCGTCCTCCTGCAGCCGTTACCGCCATTTGCGCGGCCCAGCAGCTTCCAAACATGGGAACACCGGCTTCAAAAGCCGCTTGTGCAAATTTGATTTGGCGCACGACCTGTTCGTCATGCTCATCATGAATGGTGAGGCTGGAGCCCGTCCAGACAATACCATCATACTGCGTAAGACTGTCTCCGGCTGGCAAAACGCAATCGGCGTCAGCGGGGAATACTATATGTGTATCGCAGCCGGGCGCGCAGTCTTTCAGCCGTTTGGCATAAAGTTCCCCCGCCAGCGTTCCTCCGTTTTCAGCCAAAGGTCCGCGGTGTGCTTTTGGGTATCCATCGAGCACCAAAAACCGAATTTTACTGTTTACCATCGAAAGCAACCTGTCTTAAAAATTCACTGTGCCGGATTAAACGGGACGAGTATCGCCACCAATAGTAACTCTGCGCATTAGACGTTTGTATTGCACATAGTCATTCATGGCATAATGCTGCGTGCAGCGGTTATCCCACATGGCAATTGACTTATCTTCCCAGCGGAAACGGCAGGCAAATTCAGGTTGCGTTGAAAAATCGTATAAATACTGAAGAATTGGCGCACTTTCCTTTTCAGTCATTCCTTTGATGCGAATGCTAAACATGGGATTTACGAAAATACTTTTGCGGCCAGAAACATCATGCGTCCGAATAAGTGGATGTTCAACTTCTTCATTCACTGCATCTGAGTATGTATATTTGAGCGAATGCTTGCCTTCATATTTCTCCGCAGTTGTCCGTGGGTCAAAGGCCACTTTAGCAGAATGAATGACAACCAAATCAGCCAACATTGCCTTCATACCATCGGACAAATGGTCATACGCTTTTTCCATGCTAGCCCACATGGTATCACCGCCAACTGGAGGCGTTTCAATTCCATAAAGCATTGTAATCATTGTTGGTTTTTCAAAAAATGTATTATCAGTATGCCAACCCGTGCCGAATGAGGCACCCTCGCCTGCTGGCTTTAAAACATCAATCAGTTCTGGATGATCGTTTGATCCCTCAACGATCGGGTGAACTTCCGGTGTTCCAAAACGGCGACCAATTTCCATTTGGCCTTCTCGTGATAGGTCCTGATCACGGAAGAAGATAACGGAATTATCAACCAAGGCGTCATGCACATCTTGAAACTGCGTGTCTGACAATTTTTTTGAAAAATCC
>CAJXWA010000187.1 GCA_913062525.1 uncultured Alphaproteobacteria bacterium
AAATCGGAGCGGCCTACGATTTTGTTCCTTTTGACGAGGCTGTTCTTTGCGCCTGATACGTATATTCCGATCAAATTATTATGAAGCTCGTTCCCCTCCACAACTGCGCCTTCCGCCGTACGGTTCAGAAAAATCCCGCTATCTTGTGTTTCCAGTAAAATTCCAGATCCGGTAATGCGTAATCCTTTTATTGTCACATTCGGCGCCGTTACGTTAATTACTGTCCCTTCACTATTACCTGCAACATTTGGCAGATTTTTACCAAGCAACGATATTGATTTTGAAATGGAAAGTGGGCCGGAATACGTATTTCCAGTTAGGATAAGGACATCCCCATGTGACGCCCCATCTATTGCTTGCTGTAGATTTGTTTTAACAACAATTTCACGCGCCTGAACGTACCCGCCCAAGAAGGCCGCAGCAGCAAGAAATGCTGCGACCAATACAAGCTGCCAAATATATTTATTCCGGCCCATCATCACTTACTTAGGCTCCACAAGCATACGCCCGCGCATTTCCATGTGCAGCGCGTGACAGAACCACTGACAATAGAACCAATGGACGCCTGGAGAATCTGCTGTGAACGTTACAGATGCAGATTGCTGGGGTCCAATTTCCATTGCAACACCGTAGTTAGAAAGCGTAAATCCGTGTGTCAAATCATCAACATCATCAATGTTGGTGACAATGACTGTCACTTCATCACCTTGCTTAACGGTAAACTTCTCTAGTGAGAAATTTGGCGCCTGTGAATACATATAAACACGAACTTTATTGCCATCACGAATGACTGTATCCGCGTCTTCCATGTCTTCGATACCATCAGCTTTTGCTTGCTCCAGCAAGGCTGCGAATGTTGGCTCACTGCGCTCATATACCTGACTTGGATTGACCACAGACCGATGGACAATAATACAATCATGAGGTTCGGCAAACGTTGGGCCATCATGGACGATCTTCATTTTATCGCCAGAAATATCAATCAACTGTTCACTTTCAGGCTTCAATGGACCCACATTGATATAGCGATCTTTTGAAAATTTATTCAAAGAAATCAACCATTTACCATCGGCCTCACGCGTCTCGCCCATGGATGTGTGATTATGGCCAGGTTGATACTGAACATCGATTTTGTCCACAATTGGATCAACTTTTGCACCAGCATAGGCAAGAACCGCTTTTTCAATATCCCACTTACAAACCTGACTGTCTAAGAACAGTGTTGTGTAAGCATTTCCCCGACCGTCGAACGCTGTATGAAGGGGACCAAGGCCCAATTCAGGTTCTGCAACGATTGCATCACGTGGTTTGATTTTATCTGCAAACAAATCAGGCACTTTCGCCATTTCAATCACAGAAACAGTCGGTGACAGTTTGCCGTTGACCATCATGTATTTACCATCAGGGGACGCATTTACACCATGTGGGCTATTAGAAATTGGAATATAACGTGTATATCTTGATCCTTTACGACCATCAAGAACAGGGACGTCGCCTTCATATTTCTTAAAGTCACCCGCAGCGATACCAGCTTCAATGGCAGCAATATCAAAAACGACAGCCCAATCTTGTTCGTTTTCTGTCATTTCTGCCAAAGTCACACCTTCTTCGGAGTTATAGCAACTGGCAACAGCATATTTTCCTTGATAGTCGGCATCGACATTATCAAGATTGCCGTCAACAATAACCTGCCAAGCAACTTCCATTTTCTCTCCATCAATAGCAGAGAAAACAGCATGATATTGTGATGGATCATCAAGGACCGTACCATCATTTGGTAGCGGTACACGATGTTCGCCATTAGCAAACACATATTTTGTTTTAGGGAACTT
Organism: uncultured Alphaproteobacteria bacterium; assembly: GCA_913062525.1. GTDB lineage: Bacteria > Pseudomonadota > Alphaproteobacteria > Sneathiellales > Sneathiellaceae > Sneathiella. Next base: position 1,833 of record CAJXWA010000187.1, read on the forward strand.
CTGGGGCCGCAAACCGTGAATATCTGCCGCATTTGGCACAGAAATAATTTTATCAACCTTCATGATATCGCAGCGAATACGGGCAACACGTGTGTTGGCCTTGTCATTCACCCAGATATAACGACCGTCATACTTGCCATCTGTGAAGGACATATGGGGATGATGGGTATCACCGTTGCTTGGAAAACCGCCTTTGTCTTTCCAGAACTCTGTTTCTCTTGGAAGCATATTTTCCGTAATAATTTTGCGGCTTTCGTTGGTTTGCCCCCAACCTGTTGCACTGCACCGGTTGAAAACCGGAATACGCATCAGTTCACGCATGGATGGTAAGCCTAAAATACGCACTTCGCCGGATTGTCCGCCGCTCCAAAACCCGTAATATTCATCTAAATCACCCGGCGCGACTTCGCTTGAATTTGAAGCTGCCTTTGCAGATGAAATGGGAAGCATACTAGCACCACCGACCACACCGAGGCCTGCAACTACCGCAGATCCACCTAGCAGTGACCGACGAGATACATCAGTCATTTTTTCTGTATCATCTTTCATTTTGCGTCTCCTTCTTAAAAATTGAAACTTTTAAAATTCTTTGATTATTCGATTTCGCGATCTCTGTTCAGCCGGCGTGGTTTTTTGTAGAGATCGTTGTTTTCAATGGAAGTTCTGCGCGGTTGATCAGGGTTCTTTTTTCTCGTTTTAGCGAGAGAATGAATAACAACCGGGCAGGTATCTTTATCGTAATAAAGCTGTTGGCAATGCAGGCAATCAAGGCATTCATTAGGATTGATGTTTCCTTGAGGGTCGATAGCCTGAACCATGCATTCCTGAGCGCATTTGTGGCAGGGATCACCGCAGTTATTGTATCGTTTCAGCCAGTTAAACATGCTTATTTTTCCGGGGATCGCCAGAGCTGCACCCAACGGACAAAGATAACGACAGTAAAAACGCTCAATAAACAGACCTGCAGCCAGCAAAGAGAAAACGAACATCAGATACGGCCAACCACGAGCAAATCGAAGTACGATAGAGGTGCGGAAAGGCTCAATCTCAGAAAGTGTTTCCGCCAGATGCAGGCTGTAAACAGACAAACCAAGCAACGCCATAAAGACAATATATTTGAGAGGCCATAAACGCTCATGCAGCCACCAAGGCACTGTTATCTGCTTAACCCCAGCAAAGCGCGCAAGCTTGTTGGTCAATTCCTGTAGTGCGCCGAATGGACATAACCAGCCACAGAAAGCTCCCCGCCCCCAGAAAATCAAGGAAACGGCGACAGAGCACCACAAAATGAAGATCAACGGCTCCATCAAGAAGAACTGCCATTGGAAATCAGTGAGCAGTGCATTTGCAAATACCAGAACATTGACGACGGAGAGCTGCGCTTGCGCATAGAAGCCAATAAAGACCAACGTAAACACAAGGAAACCAATGCGGATACGATCAGTGAGCACGCGATGCCGGACAAGTTGGTTTTGTGCAAAAAATATGACGGTTAAGAAGGCAATTGCTGAAAGAAGAATGACAATTTCAGTTGTTTTTTGTTTCCACAACCTCTGCCATAGAGCATTTGCCGCATCAATATCTTCTTGCGCCGTGGATGCAGCTTCCATTACAGGCAGTACTGGCGCTTCCACATGGACAAATTTTACAGGTAATTGATAATCAAGTTCGAACGCCACAAACACTTTTTCCAACGCCCCAATTGCGCGCTGCACTAAAAGCTGCATTTTCCAAGGCTCTGCCGGCTCAAAAATCGCTCCTTTTGGCGTATAGAATAGGGCAACCTCGCTAAAATCAGGCGCGCCTTCTGCCGCGACGTCTCCAAGGTTTTTGTATCCTTTATCAACGAAGCGAAACCCCTCGCCATCTTGAACAATCTGAATTCGACCAAATATGCCGCCTCGGACATATCCAGATCCACGGAAAGAATATCGACCGCTGCCCATGACAAGGAAAGCTTCCTGCCCGGGTTTCAGTTTTTTCAGCAAGTTATTGTATTCTCTCTCGCCGAGCAGGCTGCGAGCGATGGTGGGGATGGAAAGGGAAGCTGCAAATAAATCAATAAATTTTTCGCCGACTTCACCCTGTTCAGGTCGCGCGATAGCTTTGGAATTTCCCTGTTTTTCAAAGGCTTCGTTCACCTGATCTAAACTAAGCCGTAACCGCCGGACAGAGCCATCGCCGACCAGGGTCAACCAATCATGAACTTCCATTTTTCCGGGAACTAGCGTCCGTGTTGCCTTCGGTAAATTGCTGTCATTACTTAGCCCTGCGAGCCCCAAAGCCTTCGCTGCACGGACCGCCGCGCGCTTAATGCTATCGTCAATGACCATAACTGTTACCGTGGCCCCAGATACGATATCAACGGGAGGTGGCTCCCCCCCTTTTTCTTTCGCCATTTTCAGGATATCAACATTGTTGTACCCCTCAATGAAGTCGACTATTTTTTGTTCTGGAATACCTGAGAGCACAATGGGTTCCGCATGCTCAATTAGTCGAACACCTTTAATAAGGCCGTCGACATTAATCGCAATTAGAACAACAATCGGTTTACCTGAATATCCAATCGCTCCAACAAAATCAGTATTTAAAAAGACATACCCTCGGATCTCTTCACCAGAGAAAGCAGGAATAACCGGCACATTTTTCAAAGGATTCCCATATCGGGTTGCATCTTCAAAAAAATCAGTAATCTGAGTAGATGAAAGATAACGGGTCAATTTTTCCACCGGGGCCGCATAGGCAGCGCTAGAAACCCAAAGAATGCACAACGCGCCGATGAGAACCATTTTTCTTGCGAAAGAACCTGCAAAATTTGATAAACTTATATGCTGCATTTCAGTGCCGTACCTTGAGGTAACCGCAAAGATAGTGTTATTCAAATCAGACAACACTTACCGCGATCACTGGGCCAATATTTCTTTCCCCTTGATAGCAAAACACATGCCCTAAAACGTTGATTTCAATCAATCTCCGCTAATAGATCAGCAAAATTTGTGCGATATTTTGACGCAGGGGAAATAGGCTTCTCAGCAAATAAATTGAGCAACCTATACAGTTGAATTGAAAAAATTTGTCGAAGAAAGTCAGCTAAACCTGACTTCTGCACTCAACAATTTTTATATTTCTTTTCTGGTGCAAGGTGACATGAATAAATCTCTAAACGATAGGAGTTAGAGGGTCTAACACTCCATAAGATGATCAGGAGTTAACAGTACCTCCCAGTCATCGTTCACTTATATGTGAGAAGCTGTGATACGACATGCGAACTCATACCCTTCAAAATCAAGTTCACCATTGAAGGGGAAAATATTCGAATGAAGCGGCAAAGACAAAATAAAGAACACATCAATAAGCAAAACCAAACGCAATCTGTTCCAGGGCAAAAAAAAGCGACAACGCGGCGAGCCTTCTTTAGTAATGTTCGAAATGCTGCGCTTGGGGCAGCTATTGTTGGTGGCGGCGTCTGGTTTGTCGTGGACGAAGTTATGGCTACGTTGGATGAACAGGATCTCTCAAAAATTGGGAATGGTATACCGACTATTGTCCAAATCCATGACCCCCAGTGTTCTCTTTGCATTGCCCTACAGAGACAAACACGAAAAGCATTGAAAAATTTTGATGAGGGCGAATTGCAATACCTCGTCGCGAATATCAAAGGTGTCGAAGGGCGGGCCTTGGCGGCGTCTCATGGCGTCAGGCATGTCACTCTATTGCTATTTGATGGCAATGGCAAAAGACAACAAATTCTGGCAGGTTCAAACCAAAGCAGTTTACTGACAGATGTTTTCCAGCAACACCTAGATAAATACGGTAAACGTTAATAGGGACCCAAAACATAACTTGAAAAACATCAACGTACCGGCGATAGCAGAGAGGACATGCCTCCCCTAACGGAAGTTATTTTGTCCGTCCTTATTGCTCTTAGCTATTGAAACCAACTGAGTTCTAAATATACATGTTGTCTAGGTTGTAATTCTTTAGCAGCTGTTGCCGGTTTTTCTCGTGCCAGCGATTTTCATTTTCTTGACCCGCAAATGGCTCATAAGTGTATCGAGGTTCTTTTGGAAATTTCTGCTGACGCGCATCAATCGCAAGCGCGATTATGCGACTGCGCCTGGTTATTCTAGCTTCATCAAAAGTTGTAACGACACCACTCAGCAATTTTGTCGTTACGTTCAGAACCTTCTTTTTCGCAAAAAAACCGCTATTTATCGAAACTCGCCTGTGTTGTGATGTATTTGCAAAAGATCCATGAACCAGCTGCCTATTCATCAAAATCACATCCCCTGCTTTGCAAACCATAGGGATGGCAGACTCTATTCTTTCGGAACCGCTTTGTGCGACCATTTGTTTTATATCAGCTTTACCTGACTTGTGACTTCCCGGAATAACCCATACACAATTTTCTGCCGTGCTAGGGTAGAGTTGCGTCATCGAATTAAATCCATGCGCTCCCTCGTCCCAATCATCATCATTCCAATGAGTTGATCCATCTTGATGCCATGCTACTGACGGCCCGAGCCCCGGCTCCTTTATAAAAGTCACATCGGTGTAGGGCACAAAATCGGCCCCACAAATTGCTTCAGCCGCTTTCAACAAGCCCGGATGCCCTGCCAAGCGCAAAGCAGAATCCATGATCTGTAAATTGCCATCTAACAACGAAACCGTCCATTCAGGGGCATCAGTTCCTGCTTTAGGGGTTAGCATTTTTACTGGATGGCGCCCGTTGTTTAAATCCGTCCCGCCTAATGGATCGCTTAAAGGTTTTGTAAAACGAAAGACCGATTTTTCAAATTGCAAATTCAATGCTGGTC
>CAJXWA010000188.1 GCA_913062525.1 uncultured Alphaproteobacteria bacterium
CCCGTGCCCAAGAACAATAATGCGGTCCACAATGGAAAACAAAGATGTCCTGTGTGTGACCAGCATAAGCGTTTTATCTTCCGCATATGTTCTGAGACGATTGATAAACTGACGCTCAGAATTCAAATCCATGGAGCTGGTTGGCTCATCGAACATCAACACTGGTGGATTAGGAAGCAAGGCGCGAGCAATACCGATAGACTGTCTCTGGCCACCGGAAAGGGTTGCCCCTTTTTCACCAACTTGTAAGTCATATCCATGTGGATGACGGGCGATGAAATCGTGAACACCCGCCAATTTAGATGATTTCAAGATCATCTCGTCATCAGCTTGGGGGTGACCCATGGTAATGTTCTGGCGAACAGTACCATGAAATAAGGTTACATCCTGCATAACGCTGCCGACTGCACGGCGAATATCGGACGGATCGATTTGCCGGATATCTGTTCCGTCCACGAGAACGGCACCTTCGTCGGGCTCGTATAAATTAATCAGCAACCGTGAAACCGTTGTTTTTCCTGATCCAACAGGACCAATGATCGCAACTTTTTCGCCGGGCCGGATCTTGAACGAAACGTTTGAAAGAGCTGGAATTTCCGTTCCAGGGTATTTGAATGTTACATCTTTGAACTCAATCTCGCCGGCGATAGTTGGGCGGCTCAATTGGCGTTTCTCAGAAGACCGTTCTACGGGCAATGCCATGATTTGGTTGAGCCCTTTGAGTGCCACCATTGCCTGATTAAGACGTGTGAGAAGCGCTGCAATTTGACCCAGCGGGGCCATTGTGCGGCCCGTGAGAATAGTTGAGGCAATCAAGGCGCCGATGGTCATGGTCGAATCAGGTTCTGACATGAGGGTCACGCCGTAAATAACAACGGCTACCGTCACGAGCTGCATCGCTGCAGCTGACAAATTAATGCCAAGGCCTGAGAAAAAGCGAGCGGTTACACTTGTTTTCGCTGTTTCGCCAACAAAACGCTCCCATTCTTTTTGCATGTGACCTTCAACACCAAGGCTCTTAACTGTGTCCAACGCCGAGATGGTTTCGATAATGACACCGTGCTTTTGCGAATTTTCCTCTGTGTTTTTTGCAACAGATTTTCTCATAGGAAGTTGCAGGCCGAGGCCGATGATTATCACAATTGGAACGGCAACTGCGGGTACAATGGCGATTGGGCCACCGATCATATAAATGATGAGTAAGAAGATACCGAGGAATGGCAAATCAACCAGTGCTGTGACTGAAGCTGATGTGAAAAAGTCCCGCAGAGCCTCGAACTCTCTTAAGTGGTTGGCGAACGCCCCCGCAGATTGCGGTCTGGCTTTAACCTGAATGTTCAGAACTTGTTCAAAAATTCGACTGGAAAGTATGACGTCAGCGCGCTTTCCTGCGTTATCAACGAAATATGACCGGAGGGTTTTGAGAATAAGGTCAAAACCAACAACCGTAATAACACCAAAGGCAAGGACCCAAAGTGTTTCCAGCGCTTTGTTTGGAACCACTCGGTCATATACGTTCATAATGAAAAGCGGGCTAGCGATGGCAAAACTATTGATCAATATGGCTGCAAATATAACTTGAATATAGGTTGGCCAAAATTGCCACATGGTTCCCCAAAACCAGGAGCCTTCTCTTTTTTGGAGATTCTCATCTCGGTCGACCCGGAATTTGAAGCTCGGGCGCACAAAAATCGCATACCCTGCATATTGTTCTTCGAGGTCGCTTAGAGAAATGTTTTGAGTACCTTCCCCGGTTTCCGGGAAAATCACTTCCGCAGTATCGCCGGTACGCTTTAATAGAATACAGGCCCTGCGATCCTTAAGTAGAAGCACTGTCGGTAGCACAACATCCGGAATTTTGGCCAACTTTCTGTTGGTCATCCGGGCACTTAGCCGGACACGTTCAGCTGCTCGGATGAACAAATTCGGTGTAAGCTGATTATCTTCGAGTGGCAGCCCATAAATGAGCGCATCAGATGTGCGAGGGTCTTCAAATATTTTTGTAAGGGCGACAAGGCATCCCAATAACGGATCATGATCAGAACGGGAAACTTCTGATAGGCGAACGTCCCAGTCAGGTTCGCCATCAGCGCCAGCTGCATCACCCTTGGCGGCTTTCAGGTTAGCTGTCCCGTTCGGACTTTCGGCTTCTAAATTGCCTCCCGCTGCAGCGCGCAATTTTTCAGCGGTCCTTAAATCGATAGCGCTTGTTTCGCTATCTTGTTTGCTGTCAGCTTTACTTGTCTTGTCTGTCATTATGTCTTTTCCAAATGAAAACGAGCTTGCCGCCATTGCAACCGGGTCATGGACGACCTCAAATCTCATGGCTTTCAAGTTTGTTTTTTTAATTCATCGATCAGAATCACAGAAGAACTAACGTGCTATCACGTTAAGCTCTTTCGGATTTCAACCCGCCCCCAAAATTATAGTGTCCAACTTATTACTAACTGGTCGGCATGTTCATGCCTGAAATGCTGTCTTGATGGTGATTGAAAGGCTATTTGGTGAAGAACCTATTAATAAAGCCTACAGAATCTCCAATTTCGTGTATCCCTAAAGTATAAATATGCGTGGTTTTTGGTGAATATTTACTGCTATTGGTGTCACGCCATATAACCAAAAATCCGAGCATTTGCTTCAAATTGATAGATGCATTTTGTTTGTTTCTGTCGAAAATTAACCATAAAAACGATTAAAAATCGAGTCTTACTTTTAAGAACTCGAAAAGAATAATGTAATGATTTTCTCGTGAGGTGCGCTTGATAGGGGCTTGTGGTTTTGGGGACCGTGATCGAATCAATTTTGTTGAAATTTTGCACAATAGTTGAATTTTGTTGGGTTTCCTGTTGAAAGAATGCGTGTTTAAGTGGAAAATCCGGAGGAGGCCACTGCCATAGGTTTAGGGATTGGGAAATCGTTGCAAAAACACCACATTTTTGCGGGGAGAGCGGAAAAAAGGCACGGTCAGGCGATAAACGTTGTTTCAGGGGTAACAATTAAGTTACTTTATGGGAATGAAATTATAGCGGATACCCGAATAAGTCGTTTGACAGTTTAGGTGGAAGCGGGTACTTCGTTTTATCAAACGCGTATAGAAGTGTAGATGTAACTTAAGTAGCATTGAAATTATTTAATTATTGGGAGAGGGGCATGATGTCCAAATTGAGCTCGCATACTGCTCGTCGGTTTATTACAACGAGTGTCATGACAGCGGTTTTCGGAAGTGCTCTAGCGATTGCGCCAGTGCAAGCTGGATCGCTTACAGAAGCCGTTCAAAAAACTGTAGCCGAGTATCCGGAAATCGGAGAAGCCGCTGCAAACCGTCGTGCCATCGATCAGGAATTAGAGCAAGCCCATGGTTTGTACTATCCAACAGTTGATATCGCAGCAGGCGCTGGTAAAGAGTGGACAGATACGACCACTATTGACAGCGAATGGCTAACACGAACAGAGGGAAGTATCTCTGTGTCGCAAACATTAACGGATGGTGGCGCTCGGTCAGCTGAAGTTGATCGTCAATCAAGCCGTGTAGACGGCGCTGCATATAGAGTTCGCGAACGTGCCGAAGCTATTGGCCTTGATGTTGTTCAGGCATACCTTGATGTGATGCGGAACCTCGAAGTTGTAAATCTGGCAACCGAAAATCTCGAAATCCACAAGCGGACATTGGGCGAAATTGGTGATCGGGTAAGCGCAGGACAAAGTGGTGTTGGCGACGTTCAGCAAACCGAATCTCGCGTATCTGCTGCTGAAGCTGCACTGGTTGCAACACTTCGTCAGTTGGATGACTCAGAAATTGCTTACCGTCGTTTAGTTGGTGAAACACCAGTAAATATGACGCTGCCTGAATTCAGTGACGGTGGTCTTCCTGAAAATTTGGATGACATCATTGCAATCGGCATGGAAAGCAATCCAGATATTCGCTTTGCGAATTCTGATCTAAAAACATCAGATGCTGAAATTAGAGCCGCTGAAGCAGGCTTCTACCCAACAGTTGCGTTGGAATTAGATGCAAATGCTAACAACGACACTGACGGTGTCGAAGGGCATAATGACGACTTCACTGCAATGCTTCGTCTAAGATATAATCTATATCGCGGCGGAATTGATCTTGGACGTAAACAAGAAGCAATCGAACGTAGCTCTGAAAGCAAGCAACGTAAAATGCGCTTCGAACGTTTGGTCGAAGAAGAAATTCGCCAAAGCTGGAGTATTCTTGCACGGTCAAAAGCACGCGCAGCAGCATTGGGCGACCAAGTTGTCGCAAATGGCCAAGTTGCAGCAACTTACCGTCAAGAATTTGAAATCGGACAACGTGATCTTCTCGATATGTTGGACTCAGACAATGAATTGTTCAATTCACGGACATCATTGACGACAGTTGAATATGCCGTTTTGTTCGCAAAATATCGTTTGCTTGCTACTATGGGTCGCTTGAACAGCACTCTTGGTGTGACGCTTCCTGATGAAGCTCTTCCAAACGATAACAGCTAATCAGTTATACTGACGCTAAAGAAAAAGCCCCGCAACTTGCGGGGCTTTTTCTTTGTCCAAAATGAATACCTTAAAATTAAAGCGGCTTAATCAAGGCTTGTAACGCCACCACCCATTTTCGTTGAGTGCGTAGATAGGTCGGTAATGCCGAATTCGTTTTGACTCAATGACGAGGCCGATTTGATTATCTAAGATCATTTTCTTTTTACCAAGTTGCACAGCCAAGATTGCATGGGCAATTCTTAGGTTTAGGTCTTGAAGAACGATAATTTTCATATCCTTAGCTTCCCAGCCAAGCGCCCGTAATGTGAAGTACTTAACAATTGCATAGTCTTCACAATCACCAAATTTGGCGAAAAATTCTTTTGGAATTTCCCAGTAGTCCCTGACACCCCAATTAATGGGATCCATAATATACCGATATAAGTTGAGATAGCTGTTCACTTTACCCAGTTGATACTTCTTGGGTTTGTCTTTTAGCTCATCAATCAGCTCTTTCCACTTTTTATAAGCACAAGCGTTCAGTTGTCCATTGCCGCAAGCTCCCGGTTTGTTCTTGTAGCTTTTAAGGACTTCTTGCCATTTAGGAAATGGTTTTAGGCTAGTATGAGGCTTTGCATTGAAGCCAAATATCCCGACAGCTTCGACATTCTGAATTTGTGGTAAGACTGCTAAACTACAGCCAAGAAGAGCTATACGAAACAAATTGCCAATTTTCTTTGACTGAATTGCCATCTGGTCCCCGAAGTAACGGTTGAACATAAATCTGATATATTTATCGCAAATGTAGTATGTTCATATAAAGGTTAACAAGCGTTAATAACGTGTTTCAAAGATCAATGAATTTATTGTGAAGATGATAATAGGGGTTAAATAGTTACACTCTCTAAACTCTTTCGCTTCATAATTCTTCTAAATCAAAACAGGAACCAATAATGTCAGACATCAAAGAAGAACTGGGCACTTCCCGCAAAACTTATAAATTCATCTGGATCGCGGCAGCTATGCTTGTGGCGGTTGTCATTGGTGGTGTTTGGGGTACAGTTGTTTTTGTGGATGGTCAGCGGAATAGAGATGTTCAGAACTGGGAAGTCCGTTTAGGCATTGTCGCTGATAGTAGACTCTCTAGCGTAGAGCAGTGGTTGTCAGAACAAAAAGACGCAATTCTTTCGCTAGCAGAGAATGAATCCCTCCAGGTCTATTTAACGCAGCTGGTACTTGATACGCAGGAAAACGGCGCCAAAATCACAGAAGTTCCTGAAGCTGGATACCTCATCAATTTGTTGAATAATCATGCCGTAATCAGCGGCTTTTGGGAGCCGCAGGAGCCGGAGATCAGAGCAAATGTTGCGCGTCCTGGTAGGGCCGGCATCGCTCTTACAGATCGTACAGGTCGGTTGTTGGTATCTAGTGGCAATATGCCGCCAATGAACCCGTCAATTCGAGCTGGCATGGCCCAGGCTGATAATGGGGTATCCGCTGTTATCGATATGTATAGCGGCTTAGACGGAGAGCCTGTCATGGGTTTCGTTCATCCGATTTATGCGGTTCAGCAAAATGGTGACGTAGATCAGATTATCGGATTTATTGTTGGGCTTCGGACGGTTAGAAAATCACTGTTTCCTAATCTCCACCAACCCGGGGATTCGCAAACGAGCAGTGAAACCTATTTGGTGCGTAAAAACGGAAAGTTGATTGAGTATATTTCACCCCTGATTGATGGGACTCAGGCGTTGAAACGGAAGTTGAGCGCGGACGGAGCGTTAGCAGCCGCCTTCGTTGCGGAAGAGCCAGGCCTGTTTGGTCGTCGGACGAATTATTTAGGTGACGAAGTTTTGGTCACCGGGCGGGCGGTTTCCGGTGCGCCTTGGTATTTGGTGCGGAGCATTTCTGCAAGTGAGGCGTTAGCGGCGACAAATCAACGCCTCAATACAATGCTTGGCGTATTCCTTCTTTTAATATTAGGGATTACGGGAACTGTTGTTGCAGTATGGCGTCATGGTACGTCAATTCGGGCCGCAGAACTCGCCGTTAAATATAAAACCACTGCCGAAGATTTACAGGCAAGGACAGAGTTTCTAAAGGTTGTTACGGATCGCCAACCGACTGCAATTGCCGTATTCAATGAAGAGAATAAATATACGTTTGCCAATA